>JAYGEF010000233.1:0-5933 GCA_046582535.1 Alphaproteobacteria bacterium | reverse complement strand
AAACGGGCCTCTCATTTTTTGGGCTTGAAGATGAAGTTGAACACGTAGTCCTCACTCATCGGCGCAGCGCGGTGGTGGGCGTCGCCGTCGAAATTGTCGAGACTCGTGAGTTCGCCGCGGCGCAGGAAGAAGCCGTCGTAGTCGAGCGCCAGGACGGCGCCCAATGACTCCTCGATGGGCTGTCTGGTGTGCGCCTCTTCGATCTCCATGAGCAATACCGGGCGGTCCCGGGCGATCAGGTCGCGGCCGCCTTCGAGCACCGCCAACTCGTGGCCCTCCACGTCGATTTTCATGAAGCCGATGTCCGGTAGGTCTTCGTCGTCGAGGCGGCGGGTCTCGATGGTGACCTCGCCGTAGTCGTCACCGACCTTGCCGTAATTCAGGCTGGCGCCCTGGTTGGAATAGCCGCTCGCCGTGCGCGGCACCCGCAGCACGCTGTGGCCGCTGCTGTCCGACAGGGCCACCGGCGACACGGTGACGTTGCGCCCGGC
The DNA here is from genome assembly GCA_046582535.1 of Alphaproteobacteria bacterium. GTDB lineage: Bacteria > Pseudomonadota > Alphaproteobacteria > JAAXGF01 > JAAXGF01 > JAYZAP01. Next base: position 5,442 of record JAYGEF010000233.1, on the reverse strand, counting down.
CCCGGCCTTGAGGATGCGGAACATCTTGGGGTTGGGCTCATAAGCAAAGACATGGCGCGAATGGCGCGCCATCCAGTAGCTGTAGACGCCCTTGTTGGCGCCCACATCGACGCTGTTGCGGGCCGGGTCCATGAGGTCCGGCAGCAGGCGTAGCTCACCCTCACCCCGGCGCCACTGACGGCGGGCCCGGACCCAGTAATGCAGGCGCGCCGGCACCAGGGCGCCTAGCAGGCGTTCCTCCAGGGACGATGGTGGCTGCCATGAACTCATAGGCGCAGGATACATGGTTGCGTGGCGGCGGGGCGGACAATGCGCTAGGCTGAAGCGCCAAATTCACAAGGATGGTCGGGACCATGCTGCGCTGGTTTGTTATTGCCGGGTTTCTCGGGCTGGTCGCCGCGTCTTCGGCGGGCCGGGCCCAGGACGACCCCTTCGCCGCCTTCAACTGCGAGCGCGCCCATGAAGAGGCCCGCTACCCGGCGGCTGTCGACGCCTGCCGCCCGCTGGCTGATGACGGTCTGGCCGACGCCCAGGCGATCATGGGCGTGCTCTACCAGAACGGCCAGGGCCTGCCCCAGGACTACACTCAGGCGGCCCAGTGGTACGACCGGGCCGCCCGCCAGGGCCATGCCATCGCCCAGGCCAACCTGGCCAATCTGTACCGCTACGGCGCCGGCGTGCCCCGCGATTATGTGGAATCCTGGGCTTGGTTCGATACCGCCGCCGGCGCCGGTCAGGCCGACGCGGTGGCCGGCCGCGATCTGGTCGAAAAGTGCATGAGCGCCACGGAAATCGGCAACGCCCGCCTGCGCGCCGCCGAGATCGACCGCATCATCGCCGCCGCCAACCAGGCACCGGATATTCCGCCACCGGTTGGTGCCGACGACGGCAGTACCCAGGCCCTGGTCGATGGCCTGCGCGCCCTGATCGTCCAGGCCGAGCGCGAGCGCACCGCCGGCTACCGCTTTCTCCAACAGCTTCGCGCCCTGTCCAAACACACCGAGGGCGGCGGTATCGAGTTCGGCCCGACGAGAGGCAGCCGCCGCGACAACGGCTACCGCCTGGTCTACACCTAGGGCAAACGCCCAACCCTCGCCCTGCTGCGCGTCTCGCCCGGCGGCTCGTCAATCATCGCCCGCGCCGAGCTGCCCAAGGGCCTGGAAGACGGCAACTACCACCGCCTGCTATGGCGCCGAGGCGGCGACGGCGCCATGGACGTGCAACTCGACGGCGTCACGGTTCTGGAAGCCAGCGACCGCGGCAATACCCAACCCTTCGACGGCTTCACCCTGATCAACAAGGGCGGCGACTACTCGTTCAAGGACGTGGTTATTTTGGGGGCGCGCTAGATGGGGGTGTTATTCGTTATCGCCAAGCTTCTGCTTTAGCTCGCAAATTCTCTCCTCGATGGCCCTTTGAGCAACATCGAATTCATCATCGGCAGGGCGGGTGATGGCAAGTGCCGGGTTCTTAATCAGCTTGGCATAGTCGGCAAAGATGAGAGGGTAAGTATGGTTGCCCGTCGATTCCTCAATGGATTCGAGAAGTTTGCCCAGTCGCTTCGCGTTGCCTGACATTCGGAGCAGTTCTGATCTCGCGGCTAGGAGCCTCCTCGCCGCATCGCGTTTAATGCGAGCTGTTCCATCGCCGGCAACACTCCATTGCGCATTGTCAGTCAGCACGTGAGTAACAACGAATTGAGGTACGTTGGGCGCGATTGTGATCGCTTCTGTCGCGTGTTGAAACGCCCACGCGTGTTCGTTTGGCAGCGCCGTGAACAGAGCTAGTGCTAGAGCGTTTTGGACATCGGCAAATGCTGGGTCGAACTCGACCAAATGGTTCAAAGGTTTGATGGCGCTTTGCGCATTGTGCGTGATCATGCTGGCGTAGGCGGAAAGGTACATGGGTTGGGCGATATCAGCTCGAACGTCGCTTGTGAGTGAGATGGCTGCGAATGCGATAGCTGCGAAACAGATTAATTTCATAGTAACCGTGCAGGATCAAATTGAACGAAACACCAGTACGATCCGACTATAGGTGCTGTTGCCCCTAATAGTCAGTGACCATGATCACCTCTCAACCATAAAGGGACGATGGTGGTTTATTTAACAGACGGCTCCCACGCCGCCGCCAGCGCCCTGGCCTCGGCAATCTGCGCCGCCGTCATCCCGCGCTCCAGCTCGGCCAGCGCCTCTTCCGCGAAGGGGTCGCTCTGGGCGGCCGCCAGGGTGAACCACAGGTGGGCCTGGACCGGGTCGCGGGGGGTGCCCAGGCCCTGGGCGTAGAGGTGGCCGGCCATGTATTGGGCGTCGGCGTGGCCTTGTTCGGCCATGGCGAGGGACTCTTTCAGGGCGGTGGCGTAGTCGCCGGCGTCGTAGGCCGCCACGGCGTCCGGGAAATCGGCCCATGTTGGCGGGGCGATCAGGGCAATCATTAACCAGAGGCGTTTCATGGGGTCACTATGGTCGGTCGGCGGCAATCCGGACAAATCACGCTTAAAGAATTCGGCGTGTGTAGCAGGATTGACGTGTCCATAAATCATACTTATCGAATGCTCATCGTTTTCTAATTTGATTACGCTTCCGGTCTCGGCGATTGTCGCCGCCGATGGGCTCATATGAGGTATGCAAACCATGGACCGCGCCATTCAAGCGACGCCGGATCAACTGGAGGGCGACAGCAATCTGTCGCCGCGCCGGGCCATCTGGAAGCAGCGGCATCTGGGCGATGACGCCCGGGCGCTGCTCGACGCCGATGCCGAGCATTTTTTGCACCAGTCCCTGTCGTCGCCCTGCCTCGACGTGGTGGTCAAGGCCGAGGGTATCTGGATCGAGGATGCCAGCGGCCGGCGCTATATGGATTTCCACGGCAACAGCGCCCATCACATCGGCTACGGCCATCCCCGGTTGATCGCGGCGTTGAAAGCCCAGCTCGATGAGTTGCCTTTCGTGCAGCGCCGCTTCACCGCCGAGCCGGCCGTGGCTCCGGCCGCCAAACTGGCCGAGATTGCGCCGGGCGATTTGGGCAAGGTGCTGCTGGCGCCGTCGGGCTCCGACGCCATCGAGATCGGCCCCAAGCTCGCCCGCGCCGCCACCGGGCGGTTCAAGACCATATCGTTCTGGGATTCGTTTCACGGCGCCGGTTTCGGCGGCGCCAGTGTCGGCGGCGAGGCGACCTTCCGCTCGGGCCCCATCGGGCCGCTGCTCGCCGGCACCGAGCATGTGGCGCCTTATACCTGTTACCGCTGCCCTTACGGCCACAAGGCGCCGGACGGGGTGCCCGACCTGGACGCCTGCGCCATGGCCTGCGCCAATATGGTGCGCTACGTGCTGGAGAAGGAGGGCGATGTGGCCGCTGTCATCGCCGAGCCGGTACGGGCTGTGCCGTACATTCCGCCGCCCGGCTTCTGGCAGGCGGTTCGCGAGGCCTGCGACGACCACGGGGCGCTGCTGATCTTCGACGAAATCCCCGGCGGCCTGGGCAAGACCGGGGCCATGTTCGCGTCTGAGAACTTCGGCGTGGTGCCCGACATCGCCGTACTCGGCAAGGCCTTGGGCGGGGCGGCGGTGCCGGTCGCCGCCGTCATCGCCAAGCCCGAGCTCGACGTCGCCGGCGGCGTCGCCTTCGGCCACTACACCCACGAGAAGAACCCGCTGCTGTGCCGCGCCGCCCTGACCACCATCGAGATTATCGAGGACGAAGGCCTGGTCGAGAACGCCCGTGTCCAGGGCGCCAGGGCCCTGGCGCGGCTCCATGATATGGCCGCCCGCCACCCGCTGATCGGCAATGTGCGCGGCCTCGGCCTGCTCATGGGCGTCGACCTGGTGGACGACCGCGAGACCCGGACGCCGGCTCTGGAAGCCGGGGAATCCATTCTCTACCGGGCACTCAACAAGGGCCTCAGCTTCAAACTGACCATGGGCAACGTGCTCACCCTGACGCCGCCGCTGACCATCACCGAGAGTGAAATGGATGCCGCCCTCGATATCCTCGACGAATGCCTTTCCGAGGAAGAAGCGGCCCACCGTTGACCGCACCAAGCCTGACGCATACCCTAAGACGAAGAGATACAAGAGGTTAGGAACAGTTTTTGAAACGCATTTCCATGTTCAAGCGGACCAAGGAGCTTGAATCGCAGATCGACCAGTTTTGCGACAAGGTCGACGAAGGCGCCATGTCGTTCAAGATCGGCATACTGTCGTTTCTCGACGGCAACTTTCCCGCCTTCGAGGACAAGCTCAAGCAGGTCAACGAGCTCGAGAGTCAGGCCGACACCCTGCGCCGCGACGTCGAGCGCCGGCTCTACGAGCAGACCCTGATCCCGGAATCGCGCGGCGACGTGCTCGGCCTGCTGGAAAACATGGACACCATTCTCAACAACTGCGAAGGGGCCATGTGGCAGTTCGCCATCGAGAAGCCCGACATCCCGGCCGAGTTCCAAAATGATTACCGCGACCTGGTCGGCGCCTCGGTCGAGGCGGTCGATGCCCTGGTGTCGGCCTCGCGGGCGTTCTTCCGCGGCATGGCCGAGGTTACCGACCACATGCACAAGGTATTGTTCTTCGAAAAGGAAGGCGACAAGGTCAGCACGCGGCTCAAGATGGCGATCTTCGCCGGTGAACTCGACCTCGCCCACAAGGCCCAGCTGCGCAATTTCGTCGAGCATATCGACGACATCGCCGACACCGCCGAGGATGTCGCCGACCGCCTCGCCATTTACGCCATCAAGCGCTCCCATTGACTAACATACGACGCTTGGCTAATCCGAGCATGGGGACGTAGGGCATGGACGTCGCGGTCCTGGTCTTTCTGTCGAGCGGGTTGTTCCTCGGCTGGTCCCTGGGGGCCAACGATGCCGCCAATGTGTTCGGCACGGCGGTTGGCACCCGCATGGTGCACTTCACCACCGCCGCCCTGATCTGCTCCGCCTTCGTCATTCTCGGCGCCGTGGTCAGTGGCGCCGGCGCCACCCATACCCTGGGCAAGCTCGGCGCGGTCAACGCCATGCCCGGCGCCTTCATGGTCGCCCTGGCGGCGGCCACAACGGTCTATCTCATGACCAAGGCGGGCATGCCGGTCTCCACGACCCAAGCCATCGTCGGCGCAATCGTCGGCTGGAACCTGTTCTCCGGCGGCCTCACCGACGCCGCCACCCTGACCACCCTGGTGGCCACCTGGTTCCTCTGTCCGGCCCTGGCCGCGGTTATCGCCGCCGGGCTGTTCAAGGCCATCACCGGCTGGTTGCGCCGGGCCGAGCTGCACATTCTCAGACAGGACGCCTATACCCGGGTCGGCTTGATCGTCGCCGGGGCCTTCGGCGCCTACAGCCTGGGCGCCAACAACATCGCCAACGTGGTCGGCGTGTTCGTGCCGTCGGCGCCCTTCACGGATTTCGATATCGCCGGCGTTTTCACGTTTTCATCCACGCAGCAATTGTTCCTG
>JAYGEF010000225.1:0-8042 GCA_046582535.1 Alphaproteobacteria bacterium | reverse complement strand
ACGTATCGTGGCGACGGTGTTCGACGAGGTCTCGGCCGCGCTGGCCCGGGGCGAACGCGTTGAGCTCCGTGGTTTCGGGGCGTTTTCGGTGAAGTCACGCGGCGCCCGCGTCGGGCGCAACCCGCGGACCGGCGAAGCGGTCCAGGTCGCCGCCAAGCATTCGCCTTACTTCAAAACCGGCAAGGAGCTGCGGGAACGGCTCAACGCAGGACGCTAGAGCGTCGTTGGCCCACGGCGAATTGATCTGGGGGGCGTGGGTGCGGTGAAATTTGTCAGCCGAATTGTCGCGGTACCGATCGTGATAATCGTTGTTGCCTTCGCAATCGCCAACCGACATTTGATCGAGGTCAGTCTCGATCCATTACCATTCACGGTTGGCCTGCCGCTTTATCTGGTGGTTATCGGTGCCCTGGCTCTGGGCTTTGCCACCGGCGCCGGCGCGGCCTGGCTCAGTGGTTACGGCGCCCGCCGTCAGGCGCGGGGCACCAAGGCGCGGATCGTTGCCCTGGAAGCGGAAGTCGCTCGGCTCCGCGAGGCCCGGGCCGACGCCACACACCAGGATCGATTGCCGCCGACTGTCAATGCGGCCTGAAGGATACGGCATCGAAGGAACAAGCCAGAGGGACACGGACTGGCACCAGCCGTCGCTCCTTGATATAACGGGCGCCAATCAAGCAGGACGAAGCGAAGGATCCAAATCATGGCGGATAACAACGGCGCACAACGCCTCCTTTGTGCGATCGATACGGTCGATCTCGATAGTGCGGTGGCGACGGCGAATTCCCTTGTCGGCGTGGTCGGCGGCGCCAAGCTGGGGCTCGAGTTCTTCACCGCCCATGGCCCCGCGGGTGTCGCCAAGGTGGCTGAATGCGGTCTACCGATCTTCCTTGACCTCAAGTACTACGACATTCCCAATACGGTCGCCGGCGCGATCCGCGGCGTCGCCGGGATCAATCCCCACATGCTGACTGTTCACGTGAGCGGCGGTTCGGCCATGCTGCGCGCCGCCATGGCGGCGTCGTTCCGCCTGGCGTCCCAGAACGACGGCAAGCGGCCGCTGGTTATCGGCGTCACGGTGCTCACCAGCTTCGACGAAGACGACGTGGCGACCGTCGGTATGCGCCCGCCGCTCGCCGACCAGGTCCTCCGCCTCGCCGAGCTGGCTCAGACCACGGGCCTCGACGGGGTGGTCTGTTCGGCCCATGAAATCAGCGAAATCCGGGACCGCTTCGGCGACGAGCTTAAACTGGTGGTGCCTGGTATTCGCCCGGCCTGGTCATCGGCCGACGACCAGAAGCGCATTGTCACCCCGGCCGAAGCCTTGCGCCAGGGTGCGGATTATCTGGTCATTGGTCGGCCCATCACCAAAGCCGACGACCCGGTCGCCGCCGCCGGGCGTATCATCGACGAAATGTCCGGCGCCGCTTAACCGACCGTCATGCCGGTCACCGCGAAAATCTGCGGCGTCAACACGCCCGAGGCCGTGGCTGCCGCCGCTACCGGCGGCGCCAGTCACATCGGCCTCAATTTCTATCCGCCATCGCCGCGCTATGTGGCGCCGGATCTGGCGGCGAGACTTGCCGCCGAAGCGCCCGGTGCGGTATGCAAGGTCGGCCTGTTCGTCGACCCTGATGATGCCACCCTGGCGGCGACGCTCGGCACCGTCGGGCTCGATCTGCTGCAGCTTCATGGCGATGAGACGGCGGAGCGGGTGGTCGCGGTGCGCCAGCGCTTCGGCCTGCCGATCATGAAGGTGATCCGGGTTGCCGGGGCCGACGATATCGATGCCGCCGGCGCCTTTGCAGCGGTTGCCGACTGGCTGCTGTTCGATGCCCGAGCGCTAGCCCAAATGAAGGACGCGTTGCCCGGCGGCAACGCTCTGAGTTTCGATTGGGATCTAATCGCCGGACGCCATTGGCCGGTGCCGTGGATGCTGTCGGGCGGCCTCGATGTCGCCAACGTTGTTGAAGCCGCGACCATGACGAACGCGCGGGTCGTTGATGTGTCGTCGGGTATCGAAGATCGGCGGGGCCACAAGAGCCCGGCCATGATTACTGAATTTCTCGCCACCGTGGCGAGTCTGAATTAGAAAGATGGTGATGGAAGCGCCTAATACATTCAAGGCAGGCCCCGACGAGCAGGGCCGTTTCGGCGACTACGGCGGCCGCTTTGTCGCCGAGACCCTGATGCCGCTGATCCTCGACCTCGAGGCGGCCTACCGCGCCTCGCAGGTCGACCCGGCCTTCAAGGCCGAACTCGACGGCTATCTCAAGACCTATGTGGGGCGGCCCAGCCCGCTGTACTTCGCCGCGCGGCTGACCGAACACTTCGGCGGCGCCAAGATCTATTTCAAGCGCGACGAGCTCAACCACACCGGGGCCCACAAGATCAACAACTGCATGGGCCAGATCCTGCTGGCCCGGCGCATGGGCAAGACCCGCATCATCGCCGAAACCGGCGCTGGCCAGCACGGCGTGGCGGCGGCCACGGTCTGCGCCTTGTTCGGCATGCCCTGCGTGGTCTACATGGGCGAGGTCGATGTGGCGCGGCAGCAACCCAACGTCTTCCGCATGAAGCTGCTGGGCGCCGAAGTGCGGCCGGTGTCGTCGGGCTCGCGCACACTCAAGGATGCCCTCAACGAGGCCCTGCGCGACTGGGTGACCAACGTCCACGACACCTTCTACATCATTGGCACCGTGGCCGGGCCGCACCCCTATCCCGAGCTGGTGCGCGACTACCAGTCGGTCATCGGCATCGAGGCTCGCGAGCAAATGATGGAGGCCGAGGGCCGCCTGCCCGACACCCTGGTTGCCTGTCTTGGCGGCGGCTCCAACGCCATGGGCCTGTTCTACCCGTTCCTCGATGACGAAAGTGTCGCCATGGATGGTGTCGAGGCGGCCGGGCGCGGCGTCGATACGGAGGAACATGCGGCGTCCCTGACCAAGGGCGTGCCCGGCGTGCTCCACGGCAACCGCACCTATCTGCTGCAGGACGATGACGGCCAAATTCAGGAGGCCCACTCGATCTCCGCCGGCCTCGACTATCCCGGTATCGGCCCCGAGCATTCCTGGCTCAAGGACATTGGCCGGGTGAACTACGTTTCGGCCACCGATGACGAGGCCCTGGCGGCGTTCCAGTTGTGCTCTCAGACCGAAGGCATCATCCCGGCCCTGGAGCCGGCCCATGCCCTGGCCCATGTAGCCAAGATCGCGCCCAACCTGCCCAAGGACCACATTATCCTCATGAACATGTGCGGCCGCGGCGACAAGGATATCTTCACCGTCGCCGAAGCCCTGGGGGTCGAAATATGACTGCGCCGGGCCGCATCGACCGGCGCTTTGCAGCGCTGCGGGCCGAGGGCCGGGGCGGTCTGGTGAGCTTTCTGTCGGCCGGCGATCCCGATTATGACACCGCCCTTGAGCTGCTCATGGGTCTGCCCGGCGCCGGTGTCGACGTTATCGAGATCGGCATGCCCTTCACCGATCCCATGGCCGACGGTCCCGCCATCCAGGTCGGCGGCCTGCGCGCCCTGGCCGGCGGCCAGACCATGAAGAAGACCCTGGCCATGGTGGCGGAATTCCGCGGCGCCGATCAGGACACGCCCATCGTGCTCATGGGCTATTACAATCCGATCCACCGCTATGGCAGCGCGGCGTTTCTCGATGATGCCAAGGCCGCCGGGGTCGATGGCCTGATCATCGTTGATCTACCACCCGAGGAGGACGCGGAACTCTGCCTACCGGCGCTTGAGCGCGGCGTCAATTTTATCCGTCTGGCGACACCGACCACCGACGATAAGCGCCTGCCCAAGGTGCTGTCGAACACCTCCGGCTTCGTCTACTACGTTTCCATCACCGGCATCACCGGCGCCGGTTCGGCCTCGGCCGATGTCATCGGCGAGGCGGTTGCCAGGCTGAAGCGCCATACGGATCTGCCCATTGCCGTGGGCTTTGGCATTCGCACCCCCGAGCAGGCCGCCGCCGTCGCCCGGGTGGCCGACGCCGCCGTGGTCGGTACTGCCCTGGTCGACCGGGTCAAGGCCAACCTGGACGATGCCGGCGTGGCCAAGCCCGGTCTGGTCGACGACGTGCTTGGCCTGGTTGGCGAGCTTGCGGCCGGTGTGCGCCGGGCCAGAGCCTAAGCCATGAACTGGCTGACAAACTTCGTCCGGCCCAAGCTTCGGGCTCTGGTGCGCAAGCCCGACATCCCGGAGAACCTGTGGGAGAAGTGCGACGCCTGTGAGCAAATGATCTTCCGCCGAGATCTCGAGGCCAACGCCAATGTATGCCAGCACTGCGGCTTTCATATGCGCCTCGCCCCAAAGGGCCGGCTTGACGCCCTGTTCGACCATAGCGAGTACCAGCGTATCGAGCTGCCCAAGGCGGTGGTTGACCCGCTCACGTTCCGTGACAGCAAACGCTATACCGACCGCCTCAAGGAGGCTCAGGGCCGCCTCGAGACCGATGATGCCATGGTTGTCGCCCACGGCAAGATGGGCGGCATGGACGTGGTCATGGCGGTCTTCGACTTCGGCTTCATGGGCGGCTCCATGGGGGTCGCCGTGGGTGAGGCGATCATCGCCGCGGCACGGCTCGCCGTGCTCCAGCGGGCGCCGTTGATCATTTTCCCGGCCTCCGGCGGGGCGCGCATGCAGGAAGGCGTGCTGTCGCTCATGCAGATGGCCCGCACGACCATTGCCGTTGGCGAGGTCAAGGACGCCGGCCTGCCCTACGTGGTGGTGTTGACCAATCCGACCACCGGCGGGGTTACCGCGTCCTTCGCCATGCTCGGCGATATCGCCGTGGCCGAGCCCGGCGCGTTGATCGGTTTCGCCGGCCGCCGGGTCATCGAGAAAACCATCCGCGAGGAACTGCCCGAGGACTTTCAGCGGGCCGAGCATCTGCTGGAACATGGCATGGTCGACATGGTGGTCCATCGCCACGAGCTGCGTGAGCGGCTGATTACCGTGCTTGGTCTGCTGGTCAATAAGGGCCCCCGGGCCGACGTGGTGGCGTTGACACCAACCGAAGATGCGGCCGCGCTGGAAATGCCCGAAGCGCCCCAGGGGCAAGACGACGGCGAGGCGACGGATGCCAGTCCTGAAGAGTGACGCGATCCTCGAACGCCTGCTGGCGCTCCATCCCAAGCTGATTGACCTCTCCCTCGACCGCATGGAGCGCATACTGGACGCCCTCGGCAACCCGGAACGGGCAACGCCGCCGGTGGTTCATGTGGCCGGCACCAACGGCAAGGGCTCGACCATCGCCTATATGCGGGCCTGCCTGGAAGCCGCCGGTTATCGGGTCCACGCCTATACCTCGCCGCATCTCACCCGGTTTCATGAGCGCATTCGCCTGGCCGGCGCCCTGGTCACCGAGGACGCCCTGGCGGCCCTGCTTGAGGACTGCGAGGTCGCCAACGGCGGCGTGCCGATTACCTATTTCGAGATCACCACGGCGGCGGCCTTCCTGGCGTTCAGCCGCATCGAGGCCGATGTGCTGCTGCTCGAGACCGGCCTCGGCGGGCGCCTCGACGCCACCAACGTTGTCGATCAGCCGGCCCTGACGGTGATTACCCCGGTGTCCATCGACCACGTGCAATACCTCGGCGAAGGGCTGGGCATCATTGCCGGCGAGAAGGCGGGCATTCTCAAACCCTGCGTCACCGGCGTGATCGGCCCCCAACCCGCCGCCGCCGCCGAAGCCATCGCCGCCCGCGCCGCCGCCATCGGCGCAACCCTGGTGCGCCATGGCGTCGATTACGAATTTGCGGTGACGGACGAGGGTTTCCGTTATAGCGCCGATGGCGTGAACCTCGATTTCCCCCGACCAGGTCTGTTCGGCGCCTATCAGGTCGAGAACGCCGCCGTGGCCGTCGCCGCCTTGCGGGCATTGCCCGGATTTGCAATTGATGATGGCGCTACTGCAGAGGGCCTGGCATGCGTCGAATGGCCGGCCCGAATGCAGCGTCTCGGCCACGGTCCGCTGGTGGGCCGACTGCCCGACGGTTGGGAGCTATGGGTCGACGCCGGCCACAATCCCGACGCCGGCCGCGCCCTGGCCGAGGCCATGAGCGGCTGGCGCGCCCGCCCGCTCCACATGATTGCCGGCATGCTCAACAGCAAGGATACAGTGGGCTACCTTGAGCCCCTCGCGGCGGTCGCCACGGATGCCCGATGCGTCGCCATCCCCGGCGAGAACGCCAGCATGACCGCCGCCGAACTGACGGCGGCGGCGACCGAGGCGGGACTTACCGCAACCGTCGCCGACAGCGTTGACGCCGCCATGGGCGAAATCCTCACCACAGCGTCTTCGCCCGGTCGCATCCTGATTTGCGGCTCCCACTACCTGGTCGGAGCCCTGCTCGCCGACAACGGTTAGAGCGCCCGCATATAAAGCTCATAATCCGCCGGGGTGATGCGCGCCTGGAAGGCGGTGAACTCCTGCCATTTGCAGGCGCTGTAGACGTGGCGGTAGTCGGCCCCGAGATAGTCGGGCAGCACTTTTGCATTGTCGAAGGCGCGCAGGGCATCGAGCCAGTGGATCGGCAGGTTGGGCGTCGCCTGCTCGTTGGCGTTGCCCTCCATGGGCGCCCCCGAATCGAGACGGTTTGTGAGGCCGTGGTGAATGCCGGCGAGCACCGCCGCCGCCACCAGATAAGGATTGGCGTCGGCCCCGGCGTTGCGGTGCTCAATGCGCCGCGCCTTGCCCTCGCCGGCGGGCACGCGCAAGGCGACGCTGCGGTTGTTGTAGCCCCAGGTGGTCATCATCGGGGCGTAGCCGTCGGGCTCGAAACGGCGGTAGGAGTTGGCGTTGGGCGCGAAGATCAGCATTGATTCGGCCATCATCGTCTGCAAGCCGCCGATGGCGTGGCGCAAGCGCTCGTCGCCGTCCGTCCGGCTGTCGTCGAAGATGTTGTTGCCGTCGTCGTCGAGCAGGCTGATGTGCAGGTGCAGGCCGTTGCCCGATATGCCCTCGAAGGGCCGGGCCATGAAGGTGGCGTCGTAGCCCAGGGACCGTGCCGTACCCTTGATGGCGCGCTTGAGCAGCAGGCCGTGATCGGCGGCGGTCAGCGGGTCGGTTTGGTGTTCGAGATTGATCTCGTACTGGCCGGGGGAATACTCGGCGATGGCCACGTCGGCGGGAATTGATTGCACCCGGCAGGCGGCCACGGCGGCGTCGATGACATCGGCGGCGTCGTCAACTTCGTCCATGCCGTAGACCTGGGTGGCGCCGAGGGTTGGCCGCCGGCCGCTGATCTGTGAGCGCGCCGGTTGCGGCCGGCCGTGGTCGTCGGGCTCGGCGTCGAGCAGATAGAACTCCAACTCATGGGCCATGACCGGCTTGAGGCCAAGTTCGCCGAGCCGGGCCACGACCATGGCCAGGACCTGGCGCGGGTCGAGCCAGTAGGGCCGGCCGTCGGCCTCGAACATACTGGCCAGCACCTGGCGGGTCGGCCGCGGCGCCCAGGGCACGGTTACCAGTGTGCCCGGCACCGGCTTGCAATAGCCGTCGGGATCGCCGTCGGCCATGCCGACACCGCTGGGGTCAACGTTGGAACCGGTGATGTCCACGGCGAAGACCGATCCCGGCATGGTGACACCGGGGCCGAACAGCTTGTCGATGGCGCCGCCGTTGAGGCGTTTACCGCGGGGAATGCCGCAGATATCGCAGATGAACATATCCACCGGGCCATGGTCGTTTTCACTAGCCGGTGGTGCGGCCGTGGCAGGGAAGAAGTCGTTGGCAGTCACCGCGCCGCCGCTGGCCTCGACGATTCGGCGCAGGATTGCCGGCTTTGGTACCCGCTTGCCGGTGGCATAGCGGCCCATGGAAACTTCACTGACGCCGACCGTTTCGGAAAAGTCTGATAATGTTTGGTTAGATTGATCTAGGAAGTCACGGAGAATCATAGGTAAACATCCGAAATGGTTTATAGTGGTTTGTAGTACATCCAATTTGGGTGTCATACAAGCCATAACAAAAACCCCGACGCCCGAAAAACGGGGGTGGCGGGGAAATTGCCTTCGCCGGCGTGGCCGG
>JAYGEF010000151.1:0-8716 GCA_046582535.1 Alphaproteobacteria bacterium | reverse complement strand
ACGGCCAGGCCGAGGAGCAGGAATTCCGGCGGCAACAGGCCGACGTGGCTTTGGAGATAGCCGTTCACGCCATCGGCATAAGCCTGATAGAGGGCGCGGGTGTCGCCGTCGAGCGCGTCATGGGCCTGCTCGGCGGCGCGGTAGAGGCCGAGGGTGCGGACGAACCGGTCGACGTCGAGGGAGGCCGCGCCGAGCACTTCGGACAGGCGCCCGGCGCCGAGCCGCCGCCGCGCCTCGAGTTGCCACAGGCGGTCCTGGGCATGGACGAAGCCGAGCGCGTAGTAGGCGTCGGCCTCGGACGCGGCGTAGATGTGCGGCACCCCGTTGGCCTCGCGCAGGATCTCGGCGGGGGCGGTAAGGCCGCTGACCGCGATGGTGCCGTTGATCACCGGCAGGGACGTGCGGAGCGCCAGGTAACCGCCGCCAAGGGCCAGGAGAAGCAGCGCCAGGGTCGCTGATACGGCGCGCCGGAACCAGCGCTTGAGCTTCGTCCTCGCCTTCATTTCCGCGCTGTCCTATAAACCATCCCAATTCACCATTGTCGTTCCGCGTTTTCGTTTTCCAAAAGGCAGATACCACCATGACCGGTCCCTTGAATGGCATCCGTGTGTTCGACCTTACCCGGGTTCTCGCCGGGCCAACCTGTACCCAGATTCTCGGCGATCTCGGCGCCGAAGTCATCAAGGTCGAGCGCCCCGGCGCCGGCGATGATACCCGCAAGTTCGGCCCGCCGTTCATCAAGGATTCGGCCGGCGAGGATACCACGGAAAGCGGCTACTTCGTCGGCGTCAACCGCAACAAGCGCTCCGTAACCCTCGACCTGACGCAGCCCGAGGGCCAGGACCTGGCGCGCCGTATGATCGCCAAGTGCGACGTGCTGGCGGAGAATTTCAAATTTGGCGGCCTGGCCAAATACGGTCTCGCCTACGACGATCTCAAGGGCGACAATCCGGGCCTGGTATATTGCTCTATCACTGGCTTCGGCCACACCGGTCCCTATGCCCCGCGTCCCGGCTACGATGTGCTGATCCAGGCCATGGGCGGCTTCATGAGCGTGACCGGCGAGCCCGATGGCGCGCCCCAGAAAGGCGGCGTGCCGGTGGGCGATTTGATGGCCGGCATGTACGCGGCGGTGTCGATCAACGCGGCGCTACGCCACCGCGAGATTACCGGCGAGGGTCAGCACATCGATATCGGCATGCTCGACACCATGGTTGCGACGCTCTCCATGCAGGGCCTCAATTACCTGACGTCTGGCGAAGTGCCAAAGCGCCATGGCAACGGCCACCCCAACATCGTGCCCTATCAGTCCTTCGCCACCGCCGACGGTCATATCATCCTGGCGGTGGCCAACGACGGGCAGTTTCAACGGCTGTGCGATTTCGCCGGCATCCCGGAACTAGCCACGGATGAGCGCTACAGCACCAATGCGGAGCGGGTGCGGCGGCGCGAAGAAGTGGTCGCCCGGCTGGAACCGGTGTTTGCCGCCAAGCCGTCGCAACACTGGCTGGCGGGGCTCGAAGCCTGCAACGTGAGTTGCGGGCCGATCAACAATCTCGACCAGGTGTTCAACGATCCTCAGGTCAAAGCCCGTGGCCTGGAAATCGAGATGGATCACCCGTTAACCGCCGACCCAATTCACCTCATTGGTTCGCCCATCAGGATGTCGGTGACGCCAACCTCCTATGACCATTCGCCGCCGACCCTGGGTCAGCACACCGACGAAATTCTCGGTGACCTGCTCGAACTGTCGGGCGGCGATCTGGTAGGCTTGCGCGAGCGCGGCGTTATTTGAGGCCGACCCCGACTACGGCGCGCGGCTGATAACCGCAAAGCAGCGATGTGGCACGGCCAGGGGGTTTTCCGGAAAGTTCTCGTTGAGAAGCTGTTCGAGGTCGGCGTTGAAAGCCTCGACCGCGTCTGGACTCAGGCTGGCCCCGACCCCTGCACTGGCCCGGATGCGGCCGCGCCAGGCTTCGTGGGAGTAGGGCGCGGCGACGTCGAAAGAGAAGCTCTCGATGGCGCGGAACTCGACCTCCGCCGCAGCGGTTATGCCGGATGTGGGGAGGCCGTGCCCGCCGCCCATGGCCCAGTGTGGATTGTGCTGCTCGATCAATCGTTCGGTGGCGGCGACCATATTGCCGGTCAGGGGAAGCCAATCGAAATGGGCCATGACCAGGGTGCCGTTGGGTTTCAAAATTCGCCGCGCCTCGGCCGCCGCGCGAGGGCCGTCAAACCAGTGCCAGCATTGGCCCGCGGTAACCACGTCGAAGGCGTCGGTGCCGAGGCCGGTCGCTTCGGCGGTGGCCGTCACGTAGTCAATATCGACACCGGCAACACCGTCGAGACGCTGGGCCTCGGCGATCAGATTGTCCGACGGGTCGAGCCCGGTGACCGTGCAGCCGCGCAAGGCGAAGCCCCGGCCCAACACGCCGGTGCCGGTGCCCAGGTCGAGCAGACGCTGGCCCGGCTTGCCGACGCCGAATTTCGCCAACCGGTCGTATAATTTATCGGGAAAGCCCGCGCGGTGAGCACCGTAATCCGACGCCGTCTTGCCGAAGTCGATATCCATGGTCATCCTTTGCCGTAAAGATTCATCTTAACCTTCTTGCTGGTACCTTCTATACCCTGCGGGTTCATTTTCGGAGTACCCATGGTGGCCACCACCTTCGATAACGCGCGCGACATGATCGCGGCGCTGACGCCAAGCTATCCGGTCTATTGCCTGCGTCCGGCCGTGATTGCGGCCACGGCGCGGGAATTCCTCGACCAGTTTCCCGGCCGGGTACTCTACGCCGTCAAATGTAATCCCCATCCCCATCTGCTGCGCGCCTTGTACGGTGCGGGCATCCGTCATTTCGACACCGCCTCCCTGCCGGAGATCGCCGAAGTGCGCGAGATGTTTCCCGACGCCGGCACCTATTTCATGCATCCGGTGAAGTCCCGGGCGGCGATCCACGCGGCCTACGAAGTCTATGGCGTGCGCCACTTCGTCATCGATCACCCGGCGGAGCTGGCCAAGGTCCGCGACGAGACCGGCGGCGAGGGGGTGACCATCATCGTGCGCCTGGCGACACCGCCGGCGGGAGCGGCTTTCGACCTGTCCGAGAAATTCGGCGCCGGCGTGGCGCTGGCCGCCGACCTTCTCAAGGAAGTCGACGCCGAAGGTTGCCAGGGCGGTCTGGCGTTCCACGTGGGCTCCCAATGCCTGACGACGGACGCCTACGACGTGGCGCTCAACATGGTTGGCGAGATTATCGAGCAGGCCGGCACCCCTATTCATTATCTCGACGTTGGCGGCGGTTTTCCGGCCGAATACAAGGGGATCAACGTTCCGCCATTGACCGACTACATGGGTGCCATAACTCGTGGCGTTGATAATCTGGGCCTGCGCCGCGACTGCGTCCTTATGTGCGAGCCGGGCCGTGCCTTGGCCGCCTCAAGCTGCTCGCTGGTGGTCCAGGTGCTGTTGCGCAAGGAAGACAAGGTCTACATCAACGACGGCATCTACGGCAGCCTGTCGGAAATGGTCACCGCCCAGGTCGAAATGCCGGCCCAGTTAATCCGCCTCGACGGCGAGGCGTCCCACAACTACCAGGACTTCAAGGTTGCCGGGCCGACCTGCGATTCTCTCGACATGCTGCCGTTCCCATTCCGCCTGCCCGACGACGTGCGCGAGGGCGACTGGATCGAAATCGGCCAGGTCGGCGCCTACGGAAGCTCGCTGCGCACCCATTTCAACGGCTTCTATCCGGACACCTTCGTCGAACTCAAGGACATCCTGGCTGGTGCTTCAGACGGACAGCGATAGGGCGAAATACAGGGCGGCGGAAATGGCGGCGGTGGCGGGCACCGTGATTAGCCAGGCCAGCACGATGGTGCGCAGGTGCGAGCGCCGAACCAGTTTCTTGCGCTCCCAGTTCATGACCGCCTGTTCGGCTTTCTTGGTGGCCTCGAAGTAGAAGATCCGCTCGCGCTCGGGCAACAGATCCTTGAGCGCCCGTTCGAGCACTTCATGGCGCCATTCGATCTCAGCCTTTGCGGTGTCGAACAGGCTGGGTTCGGTGTCGTCGTTGAAGTGTTCGCGGATGATACGCACCTTGTCGGCCTCGTTCTCCAGGTATTCGCGCAGAAAGCCGATACCGAAAATCGCGCCCAGGGCAATGTGGGTGGAGCTCACCGGTAGGGCCAGGCCCGAGGCGACGATAACCGTGATGGCCGAAGACAGCGCCACGGAAAACGCCCGCAACCGGTCAAGTTCGGTGATTTCCTTGCCCACGCGCTTGACCATGCGCCCGCCGTAAAGCGCGAGGCCCGCCGACAGGCCCAGAGCGCCGACCACCATGACCCAGAAGGGGATCGCGACCTTGGCGGCAACGCCCCCCTCGGACACGGAATTGACGATGGCGGCGAGGGGGCCGATGGCGTTGGCCACGTCGTTCGAGCCATGGGCAAAACACAGCATGGCGGCGGAAATAACAAGTGGAATGGTGAACAGTTTGCCAACGTCTTCGCGCGTGTTCTTAAGGGTCTTGCTGGCCATCGCGACCATGGGCCGAACGATGAAATAGATCATGAAGAAGGAGGCGCCGACGACCGCGATGATCGTCGCGACATCGGCTTTCCAAACCTTCTTAAGGCCCTTGGTTATGAGGTAGGCGGAGAACGCGGCGCCCATGATCGCGACCAGGATCGGCACCCATGTCTTGGCCGCCGCCACGCGATCTTCGCGATACACGATGGCGGCCTTAATGAGGGCGAGAAACCCCGCCGCGATAATGGCGCCAAGGGCCGGTGAGATCACCCAGCTGGCGGCGATCTTGCCCATCACCCCCCAGTCGACGATGCCGAAACCGGCGGCGGCAATACCGCCGCCGAGGACGCCGCCGACGATGGAGTGGGTGGTCGAGACCGGCGATCCCACCACGGTGGCGACGTTGATCCACAGGGCGGCGGCGAACAGGGCCGCCAGCATCAGGCGGACAAAAACCGTGGCGTCGCCGATGAGGTCGGGATCGATAATGCCTTTCTTGATGGTGCCGACCACTTCGCCGCCGGCGATTATGGCGCCGGCGGCTTCGAACACCGCGGCGATGGCCAACGCGCCGATCATGGTCAGGGCACCCGACCCGACGGCGGGTCCGACGTTGTTGGCGACGTCGTTGGCGCCGATGTTCATGGCCATGTACATGCCGACCACGCCGGCGATGACGACAATCAACAGATGCGGCTGGCCCCAGGCTTCGGAGCCCACATAAGCGGCGGCGCCGACCAGCATGGCCGCGCCGGCACATAAGCGCAGCAACTTACCTTTATCGTGTACGGGGGAGGAGGTGGTGTCGGCGGGTGGTTGTGGCGTAGACGAAGCGGGTTGCGTCACGTTTTCTGTAGTAATTTTGCTATTTCCACTGCGGCATAGGTCAGCACCCCATCGGCACCGGCCCGTTTAAAGCTCATAAGCGATTCCAGGAGCACCCGACCGCCGTCGAGCCAACCGTTGGCGATGGCGCCCTTGAGCATGGCGTATTCGCCGCTCACCTGATAGGCGAAGGTGGGTACGCCGAAGGTGTCCTTGACCCGACGTACAATGTCGAGATAGGGCATGCCCGGCTTTACCATGACCATGTCGGCGCCCTCCTGGATGTCGAGGGCGACTTCGCGAATGGCTTCATCGCCGTTCGCCGGATCCATTTGGTAGGTCTTCTTGTCGGCGCTTCCAAGATTTGTGGTCGAGCCGATGGCGTCGCGGAACGGGCCGTAGAACGCCGAGGCATACTTGGCCGAATAAGCCATGATGCGCACATGGTCGTAGCCATGGTCATCGAGTGATTTGCGAATGGCGCCGATCCGGCCATCCATCATATCCGACGGCGAAATCACGTCGCAGCCGGCGGCGGCTTGGACCAGGGCCTGGCGGCACAGAATTTCGACGGTCTCGTCGTTGATCACATAGCCGTCGCGGATCAGGCCGTCGTGGCCATGATTGGTGAACGGGTCGAGCGCCGCGTCGCACATGATGCCGATATCGGGCACCGCTTGCTTAATCGCGGCCACGGCGCGGCACACCAGATTGTCCGGGTTGACGGCCTCGGAGCCTTCCGCGTTCTTGCGCTCAGTGGGAATGACCGGGAATACCGCGATCATCGGAATACCAAGGTCACAGGCCTCGCGGGCCCGCGTCACCAGCACATCGATGGACAAGCGGCCCTGACCCGGCATGGACGCCACGTCGATGACGCCGTCGCCATCGTGCACGAAAATCGGCCAGATCAGGTCATCGGGCGCCAGCCGGTTTTCGGCCACCAGGCGTCGATTCCAGCCGTCCCGCCGGTTGCGCCGCATGCGCGTCGTCGGGTAGGCGCCGATTGGCGAATGAGTGTCGGGTTGAGGGACGTTTGACTCGCGGGGCAGCTCACGGGCCGGCGGTCTGTCGGGAACAGGTTTCAACGTCATTGGGGGCGCTCGTCCTGCATGCCGCTGACATACCGCGCCCCGCCGTCAGTTGCAAGTGCCGGATTGCCGGTTCTCTGATCGTGGCTGGCATCTCCCCGCTAGCTCGCTGTAAAGTCGGTGCCATGAATTTTGAACTCAGCGATGATCAGCGGGCGTTCCAGACCCTGGCACAAGATTTCGCCGCCAGCGAGATGGCGCCCCATGCGGCCCGCCGGGATGAGGACTGCGAATTTCCCGCGGAAACCCTGCGCCAGGCGGCGGCATTGGGGTTCGGCGCCATATTCGTGGCCGACGATGTGGGCGGCTCCAATCTCGGGCGGGTTGATGGCGCGGTGATCTTCGAGGCCCTGTCGTCGGCCTGCCCGTCGACGGCGGCGTTTCTCTCGATTCACAACATGGCGGCCTTGATGATCGACCGCTACGGCAGGCCTGACCAGCGCCGCCGTTGGCTGCCGGCCATGGCCACCATGGACAAGATCGCCAGCTATTGCCTGACCGAGCCGGGCGCTGGCTCCGACGCGGCTTCGCTGACCACCAAGGCGGTGCGCGATGGCGATGATTACGTGATCAACGGCACCAAGGCGTTCATTTCCGGCGCATCGCGCAGCGATTTGTATGTTTGCATGGTGCGCACCGGCGGCGACGGACCAAAGGGCATCTCCTGCATGGTCGTCGAAGACGGCACGCCGGGCCTCGGCTTCGGCGCCCAGGAGAAAAAGCTCGGCTGGCACAGCCAACCCACGGCCATGGTCAATTTTGACGATTGCCGGGTGCCGGCGGCCAACCTGATCGGCGCCGAGGGCCAGGGCTTCGAAATCGCCATGGGGGCCCTGGACGGCGGCCGCATCAACATCTCAGCTTGTTCCCTGGGCGGTGCCAACGCCTGCCTCAACGCCGCCCTGAAGCACGTAAAAACCCGCCGCCAGTTCGGCCAACCCCTGGCCGAGTTCCAGGCCCTGCGCTTCCGCCTCGCCGACATGGCGACCGACTTGGAAGCCGCCCGCCTCATGGTCCACAACGCCGCCGCCCGGCTCGACGCCGGCACCGCCGACGCCACCAAACTCTGCGCCATGGCCAAACGCTTCGCCACCGACGTCGGTTTCGACGTCTGCAACGAAGCACTACAGCTCCACGGCGGCTACGGCTATCTACGGGACTACCCGGTCGAGCGCTTCCTGCGCGACGTGCGGGTTCACCAAATACTGGAAGGGACCAGCGAGATCATGCGCGTGATCATCGCCCGCCATCTGCTCGACGATTAATATCGGGAAAGAAAAGGGGGTGGGCGCCCCCGGGGTAAAGGGCGCCCACACGCCGGCGTTAGCGCACTGACGGTGCGACCTCGGGGTGGAGGCGGATAAACGGTCGCACCGCGAAATGCGCGGGGGGCTGTCGCTCGCCGGCGATTTCAGCGTGATTGGCACTCGACTGTGGTGGTGTCGGGGCATTTCACTACTCGCGGCGGCCGGGCACTTCTAGTACCTCGGGCGCCACGAATTGAATAGCGGGGGTGTCGCTCGCTGGTGGCAAGGTGAATTCGCTGGTCTCGATAGCCGCCAGCGTGGTCTCGGTAAATTCCGGGAGTTCGGAATCGAGTGAACTGGCGTTGATCGGGGTGAAGGTCTCTTCGCCTTCCTCAAGCAGAATTTCCGGACCTTCGTCCGATGGCATGCCGCCGGCAAAGGCCGGGCCGATGGCCAATAACAAGGCCGCGGCGGCGATGGTGAAGGTGGGTTTCATGGAGCGTCTCCTGCTGGAAGGTATGTGGCAGGGTCATTTCTAGTCCGCGATTGCGGCCTGATTGGGACACGATTGTGGCGGTATCGTGACATTTCACCGCTCGCGGCGCCGCGCCGGTTCTGCTAGGAATCGCCTGGCATGGGGCAGGGAGCGCGGGGCGTGAGCGAAATTGTTTTCACCATTGAGGGGGTTGCCGGGCGGGTCACTCTCAACCGGCCCCAGGCGCTCAATGCCCTGACCCTCGACATGGCGCGCCGGCTCGATGGGCAGTTGCGCGAATGGGCCGATGACGACCGGGTCCAGCGGGTGGTGGTCGACGGCGCCGGCGACCGGGCGTTCTGCGCCGGCGGCGATGTGCGTGACCTCTATGAGGCCATGGGCCGGCCCGGTGACCCGCTGATCGCGGCGTTTTACAGAGACGAATACACCCTCAATCACCGCATCAAGGGCTATGGCAAGCCCTATGTGGCGCTGATCGACGGGGTGGTCATGGGCGGCGGCGTCGGGGTCTCGATCCACGGCT
>JAYGEF010000135.1:0-20015 GCA_046582535.1 Alphaproteobacteria bacterium | reverse complement strand
GCCATTCTGCCGTTCTGCGGCTCGGCCCGAACCTCACCCCACAACATCGTCTTCCTCGAAGGCGCCAAGGCGGCGCTCGAGGCCGACAGCACCTTCAACGGCGGCGACTATACGGTGGCCCCGGAAGCCGGTCTCAAGGCCTTCGCCCGGGTCTATGCCGGCTGGGGCTTCTCCCAGGAATTCTATCGTGACGGCCACTACCGCGATCAGGGCTACGACACCATTGAGGAATTATTGATCGACTGGGAGGTCGAACACCTGGAATGGGATGCCAACGACCTGCTGCACATGCTATGGACCTGGCAGAATGGCGACATCAGCGCCAACGACACCTACGGCGGTGACTTCGAGCGGGCGCTCGGCGCCATCAAGGCGAAGGCCATTGTGGCGCCCTGCACCACCGATCTTTATTTCCCGCCCGCCGACAACGAGATTGAAGTTGGCCACATGCCAAACGCCGAGCTGCGGCCCTTTGACTCGCCCTGGGGTCACTGCGTCGCCTCGCCCGGCGAGCGCCCGGAATTCAGCCGTTTTATCAACGACGCCATCGCCGAACTGCTGGCCGGCTAATCAGGAGCTTCAAACATGCCGAATGACTCCACTACCCCACCCCTGATGAGCGAGTTTCCGCCGTCGGCGGGCCGCCAGGTCAAACTTGAGAACTTTCAGAACCCGCCGTTCAACCGCTGGGGGTTCTGCAATATCAGGCGCATTCTGCCGACTGCCAACGTGTGGCGCGGCGATGGTCCGACCGCGACCTTCGAGACCGGGCCGCGAGACCTCGACGGCGTCGCCTTCGAGGACCGTGAAGGCCGGGCCATGACCGTCGCCGGCATGCTTGGCGAAGGTTATACGGACGGTTTTCTCGTTCTCCATCAGGGCCGGATCGTTGCGGAGCGGTACTTCAACGGCTTTCAACCCCACCAACAGCACCTGCTCATGTCGGTGACCAAATCCTTCGCCGGGTCCCTCACCGGCATTCTAGTCGAACGGGGCGACCTGGATGTGGACGGGTTGGTGACCGACGTGTTACCGGAACTCGCCGGCTGCGCCTATGACGGGGCAACCCTG
This sequence comes from Alphaproteobacteria bacterium, assembly GCA_046582535.1. Classification (GTDB taxonomy): domain Bacteria; phylum Pseudomonadota; class Alphaproteobacteria; order JAAXGF01; family JAAXGF01; genus JAYZAP01. The sequence continues at coordinate 18,944 of JAYGEF010000135.1, read as the reverse complement.
CGCCACCTGCTCGATATGACTGTGGGCACCGACTTCAACGAAGACTACGACGATCCAGCCTGTGATTCCGCAGTGCTCGACGCGGCTTGCGGCTGGCGCCCCCAACCCGACCCGAAGGCGCCCGACAACATGCACGATTATCTCAAGACCGTGCGGCCAAGCGGCACCCATGGCGAGGTCTTTCACTATGTCTCGGCTCATACGGACGTGTTGGGCTGGATGCTCGAGCGGGTCAGCGGCCAGCATTTTTCCGAGTTGCTGTCGCGGGAAATCTGGCAACCCATGGGCGCCGAGTTCGATGCCTACATCGCCACCGATCGCCTCGGCGCGTCGCAGACCGACGGCGGGCTATGCGTCACCCTTCGCGACCTAGCGCGGTTCGGCCAGCTTCATCTCCACGACGGCGTGGCCAACGGGCGACGCATCGTGCCGTTCGAATGGATCATCGATCAGCGCGAGAACGGTGACCGCGAGGCCTGGGCCAAAGGCGACTTCACAAAATACTTCCCCCATGCCCGCTACCGATCCAAGTGGTACATGATGGGTGATGCCCACGACGCCGGCTTCGGCATCGGTATTCACGGCCAGACCGTCTATGTGGACCGGGTGGCGGGCATGGTGATCGCCAAGCTCTCAACCCACCCGCGATCGCTCGACGGCAAACTGTTCGACGATATGTTCCGTGGCTACGCCGCCATCGGCCACCACCTCGCCGGCGACGGCTGACCAGGAGCACCTATCCATGACCGATCTGCATTATCTCTCCGCCGTCGAACTGACGGGTAAAATCAAGGCCCGCGAAATCAGCGCCCGCGAGCTGCTCGACCATTATCTGGCCCGCGTCGAGACCTATAACCCAGCGCTCAACGCCATTATCTGGATGGACCCGGACGGCGCCCGTGCCCGGGCCGGGTTGGCCGACGAGGCCTTGGCCCGGGGCGAGGACTGGGGGCCGCTCCATGGCCTGCCCATGACCGTCAAAGAGTCGTTCAACCTGGCCGGCAGTCCGACCACCTGGGGCGACCCGGCCCTGGCCCATAACGTCACCGAAACCAACGCGGTGCTGGTCGAGCGCCTGCTCGGCGCCGGCGCCATCGTTTTCGGCAAGACCAACGTGCCGCTCAACCTCGCCGACTGGCAGTCGTATAACGATATCTACGGCACCACCAACAATCCGTGGGACTTGGCGCTGACGCCCGGCGGCTCGTCCGGCGGCTCGGCGGCGGCTCTAGCGGCCGGCCTCACCGGCCTGGAAGCGGGCAGCGATATCGGCGCCTCGATCCGCAATCCGGCCCACTACTGCGGCGTGTTCGGCCACAAGCCGACCTACGGCGTCGTTCCGGGACGCGGCCAGGCCCTGCCCGGCGGCTTTGCCCGCTCCGACATCGCGGTGGTCGGGCCCCTGGCGCGCAGTGCCGAAGATTTGGAGCTCGAACTCGACGTGGTTGCCGGCCAGGACCTGTTCGAAGCCACGGCGTGGCGTCTCGAACTGCCCAAGGCGCGCAAGACCGCCCTTGCGGACTTCAAGGTCGCAGTCATGTTGAGCGACCCGCTGGCCGAGGTCGACCAGGCCTACCAGGATCGTCTCCAGGACGTCGCCGACCAGCTCGCCAGGACCGGCGCCACGGTCAGCGACGTGGCCCGCCCGGCTCTCGACCATGGCCGCGCTTTCGAGGTCTACATCATGCTGTTGCGCGCCGCCACGGCGGGCCGTGCCTCGGCGGAACAACTCGACTTCTTCGAACAGGTGAAAGCCGATACGGCGCCCGACGATCCGTCCTATGTGGCGCGCATGGCCCGGGCGGTGCTGATGCCTCACCGGGAATGGCTGAAATGGAACAACGAGCGCGAAGGCATGCGCTACGCTTGGGCGGAGTTTTTCCAGGACTGGGATATTCTGCTGTGCCCGGCGGCAACCTCGGCGGCCTGGCCCCACGATCAGGCGGGCCAGCGCCACGACCGGGTCATCACCGTCAACGGCGCGAATCAGCCGACCACCGACCAGATGTTCTGGGCCGGCTACCCCAATATGGTCAACCTGCCGTCCACCGTGGCCCCGGCCGGCCTGATGCCGGACGGACTGCCGGTCGGCCTCCAGGCGGTCGCCGCCGAGGGCGAGGACAAGACGTCCATTGAGTTCTGCAAACTGACGGCGCGCGACATCGCCGGCTTCCAGCCGCCGCCCGGTTACGACTGAACGGCAGCGCCTCTCCTCACCACTCTCCGATGTTTTCCATGGACGCCCATGGCTCTTGCGCCGGCAATGACTCGCCGGCCTGGAGCAGTTCGACCGAGATGTTGTCCGGAGAGCGGATGAAGGCCATGTGGCCGTCGCGGGGCGGCCGGTTGATGGTGATACCGGCGTCCATCAACGCCTGGCAGGTCTGGTAGATATTATCCACGCGATAGGCGAGATGGCCGAAGTTGCGGGCGCCGTCGAGTTCCTCGGAACCGTAGTTGTAGGTCAGCTCGACTTGGGCGTCCTCGTCGCCGGGCGCCGCCAGCATGACCAGGGTAAAGCCACCTTCCGGATTGTCGTAGCGCGACACCTCGTGGAGCCCGAGCTTGTTGCAATAGAAGTCCATGGACTCGTCGAGATTGGTGACACGCACCATGGTGTGCAGATATTTCATAGCCTCATAACTCCCTTTGGCTTGACCCGATTGTTGGACGCCACCATGGCGGAATGGCCGGGCGTTTTCAATTGCTTCCTAGCGTATCGTCACCTTAACCGGCGAACAGGACCGAGGCGATCACGTTGACGATTTTCAGGGTTTCGATGACCACGGCGATCTTGGCGAGCACCGCTCAGGCGCGTTTTCCCTGATAATGGTTGGCGGCGCGCCAGATACCGACGAAGGCCCAAACCCCCTAGAGCAGCAGAGCGCCAATCGCCATGAGAAAATAGCTGGCCGCTGTGTCGTCCGGCACATCTGTCATGGCCAGCAAAGCACCGAAGATGGGCAGGCCCAGAAGAATCCCACCGCCCAAGCCAAACAGCCAGAAGGTCTTCCATAAGGCGACTTCGCCGCGCCACACCCGCAAGACCATCGCCATACCTAAACAATCCCCTGCTCGCGATAGGGCTTGCCCGCCGCGATGCGATCATAGCCGAAGGCCGAGATATCGAGGGTGCTATAGCCACCATCGAGCATGAGTTCGGTCAGGGCCAGGGCGCTGGCCGGGGCGTGCATGATGCCGTGGCCGGAGTAGCCGCAGGCCATGAAGACATTCTCCGCGCCGCCGTCCCAGCGCCCGACGATGGCGTTCAGGTCGAGGGTGTTGCGGGCGTAGTGGCCGGTCCAGGTGCGCTGCAGCTTGAGGGTCTCAAGCGGCGGCACACGATGGGCGATCATCGGCCAGACTTCATCCTCGAAGCGGGTCGGGTGGGGGTCCAGGTGAAAGCCCGCCGGCTGGTCCCAGTCGGGCAGGCCGCCGGCGTAGCCCGCGCCCTCTGGCCCGAAGGCGATGTGGGTCTCGGTCTTGATGAAAGGCAGCGGTTCGATCTCGTTGGTGGTGACGAAATAATGGCTTTCCCGGCACATGGGCTCGACCGGCAGGGCCATGCCGATCATGGCGCCGATCTCCCCCGACCAGGCGCCGGCCGCGAGCACGAAGCTGTCCGCCGTCAGGGTTTCGCCCGACCCGAGAACCACATCCCGCGCCACGCCGCCGTCGGCACGCCAGCCGACCACCCGGTCCTTGATGTAGTCGACGCCCAAGCTACGGGCCTTGTTACGAAATTCCATAAGCGCCGCATGGGGATTGATCCAGGCATCGTCCGGCGAATGGGTGGCAAGGGCCACGTCAGCCACGTTGACAGACGGAAAGCGGTCGCCAAGCGCCGCGCCGTCGAGCAAATCGACCCGCGCGCCCATGGACTCCTGGAGGCGGTGGTTGATCTCCATTTGCTTGTGATCACCGTCGTCCGAGATGAACAGATAACCCCGGCGCTGGAAGCCGATATCCAGGCCCATGGTCTCATGAAAATTGGCGAAGAAATTCAGGCCGAATTGGGCCATACGGATGTTCTCGGGCAGGCTGAAGAGCTGGCGAATGCCGCCATTGGCCGCTGGCGTCGCCGAGAACTCGTAGCTCGGATCGGGCTCGATAACGGCGATGGACCCGGCGCGCCCGGTGCGGGCCAGGAAATAGGCCACCGCCGAGCCGACGATGCCGCCGCCAATAATGACAATGTCCATTAGGCCTCCCAGGCCAGATCGTCGGCCACCAGAGTATTGAAATGATGATGGGTGCCATCCCAGAACGGCGCGTAGTAGTGGCGCTGGTAGGCCGGTGAATGGCGCCCTTTCTGGACCGCTTCGACGGCCCGGCCGTCCTCGGCATAGACCTGGGTAAAACCGCCGACGATACGCTCGTGATAAGCGGTGAAGGCCTCGGACTTGGGCGCATCCTCGTGGAAGTAGCTCATGTGATAAAGCCGGGTGCGCCCGGCCTGCTCGGGAATGCAGATGTTGACCCGGGCCATGTTCCAGCGAATCGGGATCACCAGATTGGGGTAGTACGTCAGAAAGAAGCCGTGTTCCGGCGGCGTCTCCCGGGTCGACCCCAAATGGGGAATGGTCTCGTCGCGCCAATAGGTCTTGCCGGTGCCGGCAATGTCGTAGCCGAAGGTGGTGCAGGGCCCGTCGAGCACGTTGAAGAACGCCGCCTCGCCATCCTTGACCCGGGGTATTTCCGGCGACTTGCGGTAAAGCTCGTGGGTGAAGCCTTCGTGGAGGATATTGATGGCGGCATTCTCCAGATAGGTCTTCCAGTTGGTCTCCAGCACCCGGCCGTGGTTGGCCCAGGTGCCATCGCCGTCCTGGACCTGGACCGTGGCGTCGAGGTCGTATTCACCAAGGCAGCGGCGCAGCGGCGCCAGATAGTCGTCCACATCCCCCGCCTCGCCACCGAGATCTATGAAGACCACGCCGAAACGGGTCGCCGAGCGGACCTCGGCCAGATCGACCTCGCGGTCGCCGACGCCGTCGCGGCCACAATCCGGGTCGCCGTTCCAGTATGGCGCCGCGGTGAGCCGGCCTCGCAGGTCGTAGCGCCAGCCATGATAGTAGGTCTCGATCTCGGTGGCGCCCCGCGCCTCGTCCAGCACAGCCAGGCAGCCGTCGTAGGGACAGATGTTGTGGAATACCCGGATCACTCCGTCGTCACCGCGAATCACCGCCAGGGGCATGCCGAACAGCTCCATGGGCTTCATGTCGCCGGGATTTGGCAGGGTCTCGGCGAAACACAGGGCCATCCAGTTGCGCTTGAAGATGCGCTCGACCTCGGCGGCGAAAAATGCAACGCCGTTGTAGGCCCGGGCCGGCGGGGTCAACGCCTCGGCGATGGGCGCGCGGATCGACGCCAGTTCGTCTTCGCTCAGGGGGCAGGTGGTCGTCATGATTGTTCCTATAGGGTTGCCAGCACGGCTTGGACGGTTTCCTCGCCTGACAGCAAGGCGCCCTCGATCTGGCCGGGGAATTTCAAGGTAAGCTCGGCGCCGGCCCAGTGAATGACGCCAATGGCCGGCCGCAGGGCCTGACCATAGGCGGTCCAGACGCCGGGCGGCATGGTCGAATTACAGCCCCGGCTGAACTCCTCGGCTTCCCAATATAGCTCCCGATAACCGATCGGCTCGGCGGCGTCGCTGCCGTAGGCCCGCACCAGCTCGTCGAGAATGATGCCTCGGCGCTCGTCCGCTGGACGGATCGACAAATCGCGCGAAGCTTTGATGGAAATCAGGCCGCTGATGATGCCGCACTGGTTCGTCGAATGGGCCGCCCAGGCGGTGACCATGGGCGTCATGGTCGCCCCGGAAAGACCGTCGCGACGCCAGAACGGCTCGTCATAGACCACGGCGATGCGGATCTTGCCCCGGATCGGCATGCGCTGGGTCAGGTGGTCGCGCAGGGGCGGCAGCGGCGGATCATAGGCCAGACGTCCGGCCAGGGTCGGCGGCATGGCAATAATGGCGCGCCGCGCCGCGACCGAGAAACCGTCGCCGCTGACGGTGACGCCGTCATCACTGTGACTGATAGCCCGCGCCACGTGACCGAGGCGGAGCGCGTCGCCCAATTCCCCGGCCAGACCGTCGGCCAGCTGCTGGGCGCCACCGACAAACACTTCATTATCGTGCGGATCGCCATCTAACCCTAGCAAGCCGGCGAAGCCGCCATTGGCGCGCATGTAACAAAGCGTGTTGAGCAGCGAGACCTGGGTCGCTTCGCCCATGTAGGCCTCGTGGAGCCGGGTCAGGGCTTCGTTGACCGCCGGTGTGAGATTGCCTTCGGCCCACACGGCGAAGGTCTGAATATCCCATTCCCGCGCCCGCTCGGCGGTCCACGGCGTATCCACCGGGACAGTCTCGGCCATGGCGTCGAGGCGGCGCGCAGCCTCGACCAGAGCGGCGTCGGACGCCACGGCGCCGACCACGCCGCGCCGGCCCGTGTTGGGGTCCGACACACGCCGCTCGGTGGCGCTCAAATAGACTCCAGCGCCGTCGGGCTGGTGTTCGACCACGTCGATGCCCAGCTCCGCCGCCAGGGCCTTGACCCGGTCCTGTCCCGGCCCGGTCCAGGTGCCGCCAAGCTCGACGGCGCAGCCCGCCACCTCGACGCTGAAGACCCGGCCGCCAACCCGGTCCCGGGCTTCGAGAACGACACCTGATTTTCCCGCCCGGGCCACGGTACGGGCCGCGAACAATCCCGCGACGCCGCCGCCGACGACGACGATATCGACTGATTTCATGGTCGGTTACTTCCTAGTTTCGATCTTGCCAGACGACCGGGAACCAATCTTCTCGCATGGGCTCGCCGGGGGCCAGGCCGATGTCCGGATAGGGCGGTGAGGTGGTGCCCGGGCGTTCAGCGAAATGGGCGTCGTCGCCCAGCCATCGGGTCGAGAAGCCGCGCCGTCGGCCATTGCTCATATTGGCCGGGGCACCGTGGAGCGTGAGGAAGTGAAAGAACAGCGCGTCGCCCGGCTTCATGTCCCAGGCGAGAATATCGTGGCGGTCACGCTCGCAGTCGATGTCGGGCACCGGCTGATAGTCGTCGTCGCCGCCGTAGTCGTAGTTCTCCCCGGTCTCGAAGGCGCGCGGATGATAGAGCCCGCCCCAGCGGTGCGAGCCGGCGACGAATTCGGGGCAGACCGCCACGGGCACCGGGTCGATGGGCAGCCAGATGCTGATGACCTGCTCGCCGCCGACGCCGTAATAGGGCATGTCGTGGTGCCATGGGGTGGCCCGGGCGGTGCCCGGTTCCTTGACCAACAGGTGTTCGTGATAAAATTGCACCCGGCTCGCGCCCATTAGCCGGGCGGCGGCCGCGGCGGCCGGCGATTGCCAGACAAAATCCAGGTACTCGGGAAACCGTTCCCAGTTGCAGTAATCCTCGAAAAAACGCCCGGCCCCGACCCCGGTCTTGTGCTCGGTGGCCACCGGCCCCGGCGCCGCCATGTTGGCCTCGACGCCACGGGCAAGAGGTTCGAGCCAATCAGTAAATAGACCGCGCAGGCAAATCGCCCCGTCACGCTGGTAAGCGGCGACCTCGTCGTCGGTGACCCGGATGTCCGGTTTGTCGATCATGGTTATGTGCCTATTACCAATTTGAACCTGTGGTGCACAGAAACTTAACCCTCTTGCTGGCAGTATTACCAGTGGGGCAAAGAACTGCTCCTGGTGGGTTCAATTGTAAGCCAGGTAAGACCGTGAACGAACCAAATTCGAATGTCCCGCTCCCTGTGCCGGACCCACTTTCGGTCGCCGAAGAGCGTCGCGCGACGGTCCGGGCGCTGAATGCCTGGTCGTTGGCGCGAGACGGAGACGAAATTCCCGAACTCAGCGACCTGTTCGACGGATCGCGCCAGCTAGGCGACCGCGAGTTCCTAATCAAGGTCGATGACGATATCCTCGACTCGGTGTTTATCGTTTTTGGCAGCGAAATCGCTTTACCCGAAGGCGAGCGTGGTGCCGGCAGTTCGGTGTCCCGCGTCAAGGATCCGGCTCTGCGGGACATGTTCTGCGAGGCTTGTGCCAAATCCGTAAGTGACCGCGTCGCGGTCTGCCGTGAATGCACGATTGAAACCGCGTCCCATGCCAAAGCCGGCTATCGCTGTAACTTCATGCCGGTCCGCTCGGGCTACGAAGATACCAACATGTACGTCTTTGGCGCCTTCGGCATCAAAGCCGAACCCGTCGGCGAGCCTCACGTCGCGTAAGCGCACCGAGACACGACCGCCACCCAAACCAAGTTCCACACCGCAAGCGCTGGCCAAACGTGCCGTCTCATGACGACATCGCCCAGGCCCCTGAAAATCGACACCACGACTACGCGAAATTAACTTTTGTGTGAGATACTTCGACACTGAGGCCAACAGGCAGGTCGGTCAGGAAGAGCGATTCACAACCCAGGTATGGGACATGGTGGCCCTTCGAGCGCATGCGCTCCGAGTTGACGCGATTTATTCCGGCGTTAGGGTAGGTAACCATGGGACTTCGCAATAATCTGGCAGCTATCGTTTTTGTCGCCGTACTGGGATTTGGCGACGCTGGTTTGGCCTCGGTGAATGGGGCCGCGCAGTTCATTCACACGCTTGGCAACCAGGCGATCGGGGCCTTGCAGGCCTCGAACCTGAGCCTTGAGCAGCGCGAGACGCAATTCCGTGGCCTGCTCGCCCAGGGTTTTGATCTACGGTTTATCGGCCGCTTCGTGCTCGGCAAACATTGGCGCGAGGCGTCACCGGCTGAGAAAAACGATTATCTCGCCCTGTTCAGCGAATACGTGCTGCAGACCTATTCGTCGCAACTCGGCGGCTATGCCGGCCAGACCCTGACCGTGACTGGCGCCCGCCGGGCGAGCGAAAAGGATATCGTGGTGCAGACCCGGATCGACCGTCCCAGCGGGCCGCCGATCCTGGCGGAATGGCGGGTTCGCGTGAAGGATGGGCAATACCGCATTATCGACATCGCCGCGGAAGGCATCAGCATGGCGGTGGCCCAGCGTTCGGAATTCAGCGCCGTGGTAAAGCGTAACGGCATCCCCGGACTGCTCGCCTTGCTCCGCGCCCGCACCACCAAAATTTCGGCGACCGCGTCGCTTAACTGACCATGCGGCATCACCGATGAGGAGAGACTGAATGAGTCAATCGAGGCAGCCCGGCGGCATTTTCAAGCCATTGACCCGTAAGGCCCTGTTCATGGCCACGGCGTCGCTGATTGCCCTCACCGCGCTGCCGACCCAGGCCGGGTTCGATGCCGGCTGGGAGGCGTACCAGAAGGGCGATTTCGCCGCTGCCCTCACTGAATGGAAGCCGCTGGCCGAGAACGGCGACGCCCGGGCCCAGTTCAACATCGGCGTCATGTACGACCAGGGCAAGGGCCTCTATCGCGACAGCGTGGCGGCGGTTGGCTGGTGGCGTCACGCCGCCGAGCAGGGCTTCGCCTCGGCCCAGCACAATCTGGCCAGCAGTCTGATCGCCGGTGACGGCATCCAACAGGATTATGCGGCCGCCATCGCCTGGTTGAAACGCGCCGCCGACCAGGGCCTCGCCCGGTCGAGCTACACCCTGGGCAAGATGTATCACTACGGTCTCGGCGTCGAAGAGGACAAAGCCGAGGCCTTCAGATGGATTGTCTCGGCCGCCGCGAACGGCGACTACCGGGCCCAGTACAACGCCGCCAAGATGTATCGCGACGGCGATGGCACCGAGATCAATTACGCGGAATCGGTGCGCTGGTACCGGGCCGCCGCCGAGGCCGGCTACGCCAAGGCCCAGGCCGGTCTTGGTCAGCGCTACGCTCAGGGCCAGGGGGTCGGGCAGGATATGGTCGCGGCCCTGTACTGGACCACCCTGGCGGCGCGCCAGGGACTTGAGCGGGCCCAGACCGCGCGCGACGACATGCTCACGACCATGAGCGCCGCCGACATCGCCGCCGCCGAGGCGCGCGCCGATGCCGGCATCGAAATAACGAACTAGTGGCGATGTTCCACTAAACACGGGGGCGGGGTGACATGGGGCGGCACGGCAGACGGGCGACCAGACTTTTCCTTGGCCAGACCATGGTGGTGGCGACCATGGTGGCGACGATCCTGTTCGCGGGCCTGTTCGCGGGCGTCCCGGCGCGCGCCGCCCTGGCGCCCCATGTGGTGGCGGCACTTGAGCGCAGCGCCTACGACGTCGCCGTCCTGGTCCAGACCGACAGCAATCTGGCCGCCAGCCTCAATAATCCGGAACTGGCCGCTATCATGAGCCGGCGCGCCGCCGACCGCGCCGCCGATTCGTTCAGCGCCACGGTGGTCGGACTGGTGGCTCAAAACCCGGCTCAGGCCCAAGAGATCCTCGCCGTGGCCAACCGCATGGCGCCGCAGTACCGCGACCGGGTCGCCTACGACGTGGCCCGCGCCTTCCCCGGCCTGGCCGGCGGCTACGCCGCGCCGACGGTTCAGTTCACCGCCACGACCTATGATTATGCCGCCCCGACCTACGCGCCGGCCGGCGCCGCGACCACCGTCTACGCCAGCGACATGGATGCCATGGACGGTGGCGGCACGGCCGACACGGTTTATGACCCCATCGAGCCGGTCAACCGCGCCATCTTCATTGTCAATGACCAGGTCGATACCTACCTGCTGCGGCCCCTGGCCTTCGCCTATGGCTGGGTTACGCCGGCGCCGGTCCGTCTTGCCGTGCGCCGCGCCTTCGTCAACCTCGGCTCGCCGGCCCGCTTCGCCAACGACCTGCTCCAATTGGAGATCGAGGATGCCGGCGAGACCGGCGCCCGCTTCCTGATCAATTCATCGGTCGGCATGGCCGGCCTGTTCGATGTCGCCGAAAACATCGGCCTGCCTCACCACCCATCCGATTTCGGCCAGACGCTCCATTCCTATGGTGTCGGCGCCGGACCCTACATCATGGTGCCGATCATGGGCCCGACCACCCTTCGCGACGGCGCCGGGGGCATCGTCGATACGGTGTTCGACCCCTTCGACTACATGCTCAATACCTGGCCCGAGGGCCTGGCGCTGGACGCCGCCGAGGGCCTGGTCAAACGCGAGGAACTGTTCGTGGTGCTCGATGACACCAAAGCCAACTCGGTGGACTATTACGCCGGCATCCAGGCGCTCTACTACCAGAGCCGCGCCGTCGACCTGCGCCGCGGCGCCGCCGCCGACAGCTCGGCCTTCGACGACGACTTCGCCGCGTTCGAGTAGGGATTGGCGCGGCGTTCAGACCTCAAGGCCGGCCTTGCGGAGTCCATCGAAGTAGTGCGCCAGGCCGGCATCATCGGACCACACCAGCATGCGGCCAATCAGGTCGGGGGAAAAGTCGGGCCTGAGCCGCAACAGCCCGTCGAGCGCCTCGTCCAGGCGGTCGAGGTGGCCCAGCGCCGACAAGAGGCTGGCATAGTTCCAGAAATTGCGCTTCCCTCGGGGAAGGCGCAGTGATCGTTTGGCCCAATCGACGGCATCCTCGAAACGATTCAACGCTATCAGGGCGGTGGTGCCGACCGTCATAGCGCCGAATGTATCCGGCCCCCGCGGGTTGAGACGCAGTGCGGTTTCGATTGACGACAGGGCGTCGCCCGGCCTACCGCTGAACTGCATCGCCCAGGCAAGATAATAATGCGCGGTCGCTTCGTTGGGGTTGAGCGCCACCGCCGTTTGTCCTTGCTCAATGGCGATATCGAATTCGCCTCTTGCCGAGTGGACGCGCGACAGCACCGCATGGGAAAAAGCATCCCTGTCATCAAGTTCGATGGCACGCGAGGCCGCCGTACTAGCTTCCTCAAGGGCCACCGCCGGCGAATCGACCGTCCCCGTGACAACACCAACGAGCAGTGAGCGCGCCAGTCCGGCATGGGCCCGGGCAAGCCGCGGGTCGAGTTCGATAGCCCTCCGGAACAGCGCGCACGCCTCCTGTTGATCCTCTCCAAACCGCTCAATCATCTGCCTTTGGCCGCGCAGAGACAGGTCCCAGGCGTCGAGACTGGCCACCGGTTTGCGCTGGGCGCGCGCGGTTTCGGCCTCGTCGACCTCGGGTACGTTGGTGGTGACGATGGTCTCGGTAATTTCGTCCTGGAGGGCGAAAATGTCCTCCAGGTCGCGGTCGAAGCGCTCGGCCCAGATATGGTGATCCGGGCGCGCCTCGATGAGCTGGGCGTTAATGCGGACCCGGTTTCCCGCCCGGCGCACGCTGCCTTCGAGGATGTATCGCACCCCCAGTTCGTCGGCGACCTTCTTGAGATCGGTGGCGCCGCCCTTGTAGGTGAAGCTGGAGTTGCTCGAAATTACGAACAGCCAGCGCACCTAGGCGAGCGCGGTGATGATGTCCTCGGTGATGCCGTCGGAGAAGCACTCCTGGTCTGGGTCGTTCGACATGTTGGTGAACGGTAGCACCGCAATCGACGGCTTGCCGGGAAGCGGCAGGGAGGCGACAGGCTCAACATTGCCGCTCCGCACCCGGTAAACCCGGACCGGCTTGGCAATGTTCTTGAAGCTCTGATCGCCGAGGTCTTCCAAATCCGCCTCGAGCTTGCCATGGACCTGGCGGTAGACATCGTCGGACAGGGAGACGCCGCCGGTCTCCGCACTTTCCTGGAGGCGCGCCGCGATGTTGACGCCGTCGCCGTAGATATCGTCGCCCGCAACCATGATGTCGCCGAGATGGACACCGATGCGCAAGGTGATGCGATGGTCCGCCTCGACTCCGTCATTGACCTCTGTGATGGCACGATGAGCTTCGATCGCACACTCGACCGCATTCACCGCGCTGGCGAACTCGACCAGGGTGCCGTCGCCCATAGGCTTGACGATGCGGCCGTGATGCGCGGCGATGATTGGGTCGAAGATCTCGGCTCGCAGCGCCTGAAGGCGCGCCAGAGTGCCGGCCTCGTCGGCCCCCATGAGCCGCGAATAGCCGACCACGTCGGCGCTCAAAATCGCAGCAAGCCTACGCTCTGTACCGGAGTTCGCCACCCGTTTCCCACCCCTATGCAATCAACCGTTTCTCGACAGTAGAGAGTGCCATGAACCACTGTCAAATCGGCGCCTCGGCGGTATGCCGGCACGCCCACCAAACAATTCCCTTGCCATCACCACCACCGATTGAGCATTTAACGCCCAGCACTCACCATGTTCGCGGCGATGACGCCGAAAAGGGGACCAGAATGACCGAGACCTTATGCCATTTCATTGATGGACAGCGCGTTGACGGCGTCAGCGGCCGCTTCGGCGATGTCTACAATCCCGCCACCGGCGAGGTTGCCAGCCAGGTGCCCCTGGCCTCCGCCGCCGAGACCCGCAAAGTAATCGAGTCGTCCCTCGCCGCCCTGCCCGGCTGGTCGGCGACCACACCCATCGCCCGCGCCCGGGTGATGTTCAAATTCAAGGAACTCTGCGAAGCCAACCTGACCGAACTGGCCACCCTGGCCTCGGCCGAGCACGGCAAGACCCTCGGCGACGCCAAGGGCTCGGTCCAGCGCGGAATCGAGGTGGTCGAGTTCGCCTGCGGCATTCCGCAGATGCTCAAGGGTGAGTTCTCGGCCAATGTGGGCACTGGGGTCGATGGCTATTCGACGCGCCAGCCGGTCGGCGTCTGCGCCGGCATCACGCCGTTCAACTTCCCGGCCATGGTGCCCATGTGGATGTTCCCGGTGGCCCTGGCCTGCGGCAACACCTTCGTGCTCAAGCCGTCGGAGAAAGACCCGTCGTGCAGCCTGCGCCTGGCCGAGCTGATGTTCGAGGCCGGCGCCCCAGCCGGCGTGCTCAACGTGGTCAACGGCGACAAGGAGGCGGTCGACGCCCTGCTTACCGACCCGGACGTGGCGGCCATCAGCTTCGTCGGCTCGACCCCGATCGGCGAGTACGTCTATCACACCGGCACGGCCCACAATAAGCGGGTCCAGGCCCTGTGCGGCGCCAAAAACCACATGATCGTCATGCCCGACGCCGACCTCGACCTGGCCACCGACGCCCTCATGGGCGCCGGCTACGGCTCGGCCGGCGAGCGCTGCATGGCGGTGTCCGTGGCGGTCGCCGTCGGCGACGCCGTGGGCGACGCCGTGGTCGAGCGCCTGTCGCCGCGCATCGCCAGCCTCAAGATCGGTCCCTACGACGACCCCGACGCGGAGATGGGCCCGCTGGTCACCAAGGACCACTACAACAAGGTCAAGGGCTACATCGATATTGGCGTCGAGGAAGGCGCCGAGCTGGTGGTCGATGGCCGCGGCCACAGCCTCCAGGGCTACGAGGGCGGCTATTTCATGGGCGGTTCCCTGTTCGACAAGGTGACCACCGACATGCGCATCTATAAGGAAGAAATCTTCGGCCCGGTGCTCGCCGTGGTCCGCGCCGACGACTATGAGAGCGCCCTCGGCATGGTTAACGATCACGAGTACGGCAACGGCACCGCCATCTTCACCCGCGACGGCGACGCCGCCCGGGACTTCGCCCAGCGGGTCAATATCGGCATGGTCGGCATCAACGTGCCGATCCCGGTGCCGGTGGCCTATCACAGCTTCGGCGGCTGGAAGCGCTCGCTGTTCGGCGACCACCACATCCACGGGGCCGAGGGCGTGCGTTTCTACACCAAGGCCAAGTACATCACCTCGCGCTGGCCCAGCGGCATCCGCAAGGGCGCCGAATTCGTCATGCCGACACTCAAGTAGGCGAGCCGTCCCAGGGGGCTGTCCCAGCTGTGGGCGACGACCCGTTAAGCACCTACCGGACACTGATCCGGAGCGGCGAGATCGAGCGCGATCCAGCCCAGGAACTGGCCGCCGAGAAACTCAACCTGCTGCACCGCAGGCTGGGCAGATATAAGCCGGCCGAGAGCGGCGGGCGGCTATCGCGCTTCGGCCTCGGCGCGGAGCCCGCCGCGCCGCCCCAGGGCCTCTATCTGGTGGGCGGTGTCGGCCGCGGCAAATCCATGATCATGGATCTGTTCTTCGACGGCGCCCCGGTGGCGCGCAAGCGCCGGGTCCATTTCCATGCCTTCATGCTCGAGGTCCACGAACGCCTCGACCAATGGCGCAAGGCCGTCACGGACGGCGACGGCGACCCGATCCCGCCGGTGGCCCACGATCTCGCCGACCAGGCCTGGCTGCTGTGCTTCGACGAGTTCCAGGTCAACGACCCGGCCGACGCCCTGATCCTCGACCGTCTGTTCAGCGCCCTGTTCGCGCGCGGCGTGGTGGTGGTGGCGACATCGAACGTGGCGCCGGGCGATCTCTACCGGGGCGGCCTCAACCGCGACCGATTTCTGCCCTTCCTGGCGCTGTTGCAGGAGCGCTGCGAGGTCATGGAACTGGACGCCGGCATCGACTACCGGCGCGGCCGCATCAAGGGCATGCAGGTCTATTTCATGGCCCATGAGGATGACGGCGCGGCAGCGCTGGATGACGCTTTCGCCTTCCTCACCGAAGGCGCCCCGGCGGCGCCCGGTAAAATCGTCCTGCGCGGCCGCACGGTGCCGGTGCCTCTGGCCGCCAACGGCGTCGCCCGGTTCAGCTTCGCCGAACTTTGCACCAAGGCGCTCGGCGCCGCCGACTATATCGCCATCGCCGAGCTCTACCACACGGTGGTGCTCTCTGGCGTGCCCGTCCTGGCGCCCGAGAAGCGCAACGAGGCGGCCCGCTTCGTCACCCTGATCGACGCCCTCTATGAGCATAAGGTCAACCTGCTCTGCGCCGCCGCGTCCGCGCCCGAGGCCCTTTTCCCCATGGGCGACGGCTCCTTCGAATTTGCCCGCGCGGCCTCGCGGCTTCACGAAATGCAGTCCGACGACTACCTGTCGGCGCCCCACCTGACGTGAGGGATCATGCCTGAAAAAAGTGACCGCCTGTTGGAGAACGACTGGGTCGCGGTCAAGCGCTGCCGCCATGGGCTCATGGCCTACAACGTCAACGACAGCTTTATCGGCCGCTCCCTCGATCTCTACGGCGAATGGTGCGAGCCGGAATTAGCCTTGCTCGGACAGATATTGCGGCCCGGCGACACGGCCGTCGATGTCGGCGCCAATATCGGCACCGATGGGATATTCTTCGCCCGCACGGTGGGCGCCGAGGGCACGGTTCACGCCATCGAACCCCAACGCATCGCCTACCAGTTGCTCTGCGCCAATGCGTCCCTCAACGCCTTGCTTAACCTGCGCTGCCATCACGCCGCCGCCGGGGCCGTGGCGGGTCAGACCGTAGTGCCGGTACTCGACCCCACGGCCGAGCAGAACTTCGGCGCCCTGGCCGCCGGCCAGTTCGACGAGGGCGAGCCGGTGCCGGTCATGACCGTCGATTCCCTGGGCCTGGCCAAATGCCGGTTGATCAAGATCGACGTGGAGGGCAGCGAGGCCGACGTCCTGGCCGGCGCCCGCGAGACCATCAAAACTCATCGCCCGGCCCTCTTGGTGGAATGCAACCGGCCATCGACCGGCCCCGACAGCCTGATAAAGACCATCACCGAGATGGGCTATCAGGCCTGGTGGCACATCTCCGCCTACTTCAACTCGGACAATTTCTTCGCCAACGACGACAACGTGTTCGTCAATTTCGCCCCGGAGGCCAACTTACTGTGCCTGCCCGACAACGCCGAGGCCCAGATCCAAGGTCTGGTCCCGGTAGACGGCCTCGACGATGACTGGCGCAAGGCCGTCGCCCGCGTCCAAAACAGCTAGGAAATCTTGTGGTGGGGGCCGATTGGGCGTAATACCTTCGCCAACACAGGACACATCAAACGACCGGATATACATCATGGCTCGCAACAAGGTCGCGCTCGTCGGCGGCGGCAATATCGGTGGTACCCTGGCTCATCTCGCCGCGCTCAAGGAACTCGGCGACGTGGTCATGTTCGACATTGTCGAAGGGCTGCCCCAGGGCAAGTCCCTGGATCTGGCGCAGAGCGGCCCCATCGAGGGCTTCAACGCGGCCATGACCGGAACCAACGACTACGCTGACCTCGCGGGCTCCGACGTGGTCATTGTCACCGCCGGGGTGGCGCGCAAGCCGGGCATGAGCCGCGACGACCTGCTGGCCATCAACACCAAGGTCATGGGCTCGGTCGGCGAAGGCATCAAGGCCCATTGCCCCGACGCTTTCATCATTTGCATCACCAACCCGCTGGACGCCATGGTCTGGGCCCTGCAGAAGCTCACCGGCCTGGCACCCAACATGGTGGTGGGCATGGCCGGGGTGCTTGATTCGGCGCGTTTCCGCCATTTTCTGGCCGAGGAATTCAATGTCTCGGTGGAAGACGTCAGCGCCTTCGTGCTCGGTGGCCACGGCGATACCATGGTGCCGTCGCTGCGCTATTCAACGGTCGCCGGCATTCCGCTGCCCGACCTCATCGACATGGGCTGGACCACCCAGGAAAAGCTCGACGCCATCGTTCAGCGGACCCGCGACGGCGGCGCCGAGATTGTCGGCCTGCTCAAGACCGGCTCGGCCTACTACGCGCCGGCCAGCGCCGCCATTGCCATGGCTGAATCCTACCTCAAGGACAAGAAGCGGGTGCTGCCCTGCGCCGCCCATCTCGACGGCCAATATGGCGTCGATGATCTGTATGTCGGCGTACCGGCAGTAATCGGCGCCGGCGGCGTCGAACGCATTGTCGAGGTCACCCTTGATGAGACCGAGGCCGACATGTTCGCCAAGTCGGTGGCTGCGGTGCGTGAGCTGACCGAGGCAATTGGAATCTAAATTTAACAAAATTTCAACAAATTCGACCCGATATTCCCTGACCTTAAGCGGTTGCCTGTCGCGGCCCGGTAAACTACAAATTATGGTTAATGAATATTCACGAGTACCAAGCTAAGGGATTGCTCGCCGATTACGGCGTAGCGGTGCCCCGTGGCGAAGTCGCCTTCACGGTGGAAGAGGCCGTGGCGGCGGCCAAGGAGCTCGGCGGCCCGGTCTGGGTCGTCAAGGCACAGATTCATGCCGGCGGCCGGGGCAAGGGCGGCGGCGTCAAAGTCGTCAAGTCCGTAGCCGAGGTCAAGGACACCGCCCACAGCATGCTCGGCATGACCCTGGTGACCCACCAGACCGGCCCCAAGGGCAAGGAAGTGCGGCGGGTCTACGTCGAGGAAGGCTGCGACATCGCCCGCGAGCTCTATCTCAGCATGCTGGTCGACCGCGCCGCCGACTGCATCTCGATCATGGCGTCCACCGAGGGCGGTATGGAGATCGAGGAGGTCGCCGCCGCGACGCCGGAAAAAATTTTCAAGGTCGAGATCGACCCGGCCGTCGGCCTGCAGTCGTTCCATGCCCGCAAGATCGCCTTCGGCCTCGGCCTCAAAGGCAAGCAGGTATCGTCCGCGGTCAAATTCCTCATGGGCGTCTACCGGGCGTTCAACGACAGCGATGCCAGCATGATTGAAATCAATCCCCTGGTGGTCACCGGTGATGGCGCAATCATGGCGCTCGACGCCAAGATGAACTTTGACGACAACGCCCTGTTCCGTCACAAGGCCATCGCCGAGATGCGCGATGAGAGCGAAGAAGACCCGACCGAGCTGGAAGCCGCCAAGCACGAGCTCAACTACGTCAAACTCGACGGCGCCATCGGCTGCATGGTCAACGGCGCCGGCCTGGCCATGGCGACCATGGACATCATCAAGCTCTATGGCAGCGAGCCGGCCAATTTTCTCGATGTCGGCGGCGGTGCGACCCGCGAGCGGGTGACCACCGCCTTCAAGCTGATCCTCTCGGACCCCAATGTGGAGGGCATCCTGGTGAACATCTTTGGCGGCATCATGCGCTGCGACGTCATCGCCGAGGGTGTGGTGGCGGCAGCCCGCGAGGTCGATCTCGGGGTGCCCCTGGTGGTTCGCCTGGAAGGCACCAACGTCGAGCTCGGCAAGAAGATCCTCGCTGAATCGGGTCTGCCCATCGTCTCTGCTGAAAATCTCGCCGACGCCGCCGAAAAGGTGGCCAAGGCGGTGAAGGACGCCGC
>JAYGEF010000129.1:0-3707 GCA_046582535.1 Alphaproteobacteria bacterium | reverse complement strand
TGGCGCAATAGGCATAGACCGCCGCGCCGATCACCGGCAGGGCGGCGGTGATATTGAATGAGCCGAAACCCGGCTTGAGCATGATGAGAACACCGATAAAGCCGACCGCGACCGCCACGGCCCGGTGAATACCGACGCGCTCTCCAAGCAGCGGAATGGAAATCACCGTGATAAACAGGGGCGCCGAGAAAAACAGCGCCGCGCCGTCGACAATGGGCATGGACACGATGCCCAGGTAATAGAGCGTGTAGCTGGCGAACATCAGCACCCCGCGAAGCGCCTGCAGGCCCGGCTGACGGCTGCGCAGGCTGAACCGTCCCCGCGCCGCCACCACGATGGTGAGGATCACCAAAAGCGCCACGAAACTGCGAATACTGACGATCTGCCACAGGGAATAGCTGCTGCTGAGCAGCTTGACCACGGCGTCCTGGAAGGAAAATACAAAAGCCGTGAACTCGATGGCGAGGATGCCAACGAGCGGTCGATTCGTGCGCTCGGACGGGGTCGCCAGGCTGCTCATCACCGAACTCCGAAACACCCGCGTCAACGTCACGCGGAACCGGAGTCACGGAACCACAGATATGAGCAAAACTCGAATGAAATTTGGTGGTCCGGTATTCACGAATGCTGCGCGAATATCTTGGCCAGTTCGGCATTCACCTCGTCATGGCGGTGGCCCACCAGAGACAGGTGGCCGAGGCCCTCGAAGTAGTGGAAATGGCCGTTGCCGGCGCGCTCGGCGACTTGCTTGCAGCCGGGCCAGGGCGCCTGCAAGTCGTGGCTGAAGCCGAACACGTGCATGGGCACCTGGCAGTCGGGGAGTTGATCATGGACGTTGTAATCGATGCAGGCCTGCCATTGAGCGACCAGCATGTCCGGGTCGCGGTCGCCGTAGCTGGCATGGACGAAGTCACGTATCTCGGGCCAAAGGTCATCGTCGGCCAGGGCCTCGAGCGGATACATGAATGGAGCGTAGTGGGCCACCGCCATATCGCCGCGAAGGTGTCCGCCGCCGCGCCGGAACTCGACCTCGGTGACCATCCAGTTGGAGAAATAGTTGTTGCCGCCTCCGAAGCCGGTACCGGTTCCCATGGGCACGGCGCAGCGCAGCAGGTGGGGATAGTCGATGGCCACCTGCTGGGTGATCAGCGCCCCCATGGAAAGGCCGACCAGGATGACCGGCGGCTCGCACACCGCTTCGATAAGGCGGGCGCAGTCGGCCGCCATGTCACTGATCGACCAGGGCGGCGGCGGCGCCTGGGTTTGACCGGCGCCACGCGGGTCGTGGGTGGTGTTGCGGTAGGCGCCGTCGAAGGCCTCGGTCTGGTAATGCCAGTCGCTGCCAATGTTATCGCCGCCCGGCACCCAGACAATGTCGGGCCCGGCCCCGGTCTGGGTGTAGTGCAGATTGACGCCGTCGCAGGGTAGCATGGCCATGGCGATCTCCTGGAGTTGAGAACGGTCGCTGTATCATGCCTCTTTTGCCTTGGGGAACAAGCTTGCGAAACCGGGCCGCTCGACGTATCCGTGGTCGCCGGCCCCGATTGATCGATGGAGTTTCTGTATGAGTGACGTGTTGGTATCCGACGGTGGCACCGCGCCGTCGCGCTCGACGGTCTGATGTCATCGCTCTTGGCAAGCAGCACCTGACCAGAGATGGAAGGCTTCAATACAAGCAGTTCGAGGGGCGTAACAAGAGGCCGGTTCATATCGACATCCCAGTTATCCCTGAACTTCAGCGGATCGTCGACGCCTCCCCGTGTGGCGAGCTTACCTTCTTGGTTACGGAGTTCCGAAAGCCATTCACGTCGAACGGCTTTGGCAACTGGTTCAAGAAGCGGTGCAGAGAAGCTGAGCTGCCGCATTGCTCGGCCCACGGCGTTCGGAAAGCCGCCGCCGCCAAGCTTGCAGAGCTGGGTTGTTCAGATCACCAGATCATGGCCATCGGCGGGTGGCAGACGCTCAAGGAAGTTCAGCGATACACGAAGGGAGCGCGGAAGCGGGTGCTCTCCGACAACGCCATGGATAGGGTTCAGGCAGACATAGATGGAACAGAAGTGTCTAACCTTTCCAGTGATGAACTCTAGGTTAGACAATGAGGGGCGAAAACATGAATGATTTCAACAGGCGGAGAAGAGAGTGGTGCCCAGGGGCGGATTTGAACCACCGACACCTGCATTTTCAGTGCAGTGCTCTACCAACTGAGCTACCTGGGCATTGCGCTGGAAGGCCGCTGTATAGCCCAACTCCGGGGCCTCGTCCATAGTCAGTGACACCGGTTAAAGGATTGTATTCTCGCCCCAAGAGGAAATATCCTGATGACCATGAAAATGGGAGTTCAATGACATGTCACATGAGGGTCGCTGCACCTGCGGCGCGGTAAAGTTCAAGTTGAATGCCAAACCGATGATGGTTCACGCCTGCCACTGCAGCCAATGCCAGCGGGTGACCGGCAGCGCGTTCGTTATGAACGCGATGATCGAGAAGAGCCAGTTGGAATTGATTTCCGGTACGCCGGAATCGTCCCACTTTGAAGACACCACGCACACCGCCTATTACTGTGGCGAGTGCGGCACCTACGTCTGGAGCCAATACGCCGGCCTGGATAGTTGCTGGTTCGTGCGCGTCGGCGTCCTCGACGACCGCGACAGTCTTCCGCCGGATGTCCATATCTACACCAGCACCAAGCAGCCCTGGATGGTCATCCCGGACGGCGTTCCGACGTTCGATGAATTCTATGATTTACCGACGTTCTGGTCGGCGGAGAATCTAGCCCGCCTTAATGCCGCCAGCTAGTCTTCGTCATCGTCGTAGCCGCCGTCGATAACGTACATGGGGTCGCCGGGGACGGCGTAGGAGCCCTTGAACCAGCGACCCAAGTCGACGTCGGCGCAATGCTTCGAGCAGAACGGCGCGAATTTCTTGATTACCGGCTTGCCGCAATTGCTACAGGCTGCCTTGGGCCTTGGTTCGCTGTCGTTATCGGCTTTCATGGCGCCTCCCCTCAGCCAAAGCTTACATCGTGCTCGGCCCGGCCGTAAGCCGGTTCCGCGGTCACCATGACCGGGCGGCCGGTGGTCTCGGCCAGAATCACGCGCAACGTACCGTCGAACACCTGGGCGACCTCCGGGGCGGCGGCAATGGTAATGGGGCCGGGCGACGCCGTCCGTGACTGGTGGGCCGCATGGCGGGCAATGGCGAGCGCCACCGAATGGGCGCTGCCGTGCGGGCCGGCGCCCATGACCTGACCGAGCGAAGGCCGGCTTCGCCGACGGCGCATTTCCACCAGACCGAGTTCCGTGAAGCCGTTGGGCGACACCGCATCGCGGTCGCCGGCGAGGGCGGCGCGCAAGGTATCGATAACCCGGCGTCGGCGCTTGTCGCCGGTCATGGAGATGAAATCAATGACAATCACACCGCCAATCCCGCGCAGGCGAAGCTGACAGCCGATTTCCGTCGCCGCCTCGAGATTAACGTCGAGGGCAACACTCGTGCCGCCTCCATGATGGCCGGCACTGTCCACATCGATCGCGCATAGGGCTTCGGTCTGCTCGATGATAACCGCGCCGCCCGAGGGCAATGTCACCCGAGCCTCCAGCGCAGCATCGAGGGCGGCCTCGACGCCGAATGCTTCAAACAGGGGTTCGGTCCCGCTCCAAGTTTCGAGAATTTCGTCGCCACAATGCTGTCGCGCCGCCGCATAGAGC
>JAYGEF010000091.1:0-3471 GCA_046582535.1 Alphaproteobacteria bacterium | reverse complement strand
TCGGCCAGGGGCATGACCGTGAGCGCAACCAGATAGAATACCGTCGAGATGACGGTCAAGAGGGCCCGTGCGGTCTGGGCGCCGATGTGATGGATGGTAAGCGCCGATATGCCGCCCATGCGCCAGGCGATAAGAGCCACCGGGATGAACACAAACAGGCCGCGAATGAACAGGATTTCGCCGACCGGATAACTGTCGCTCAACCACTTGACCACGGCGTCGTTGAGAGTCAGCAGGGCGCCGCCGACAACCATGCAGGCAATGCCGATCAAC
Organism: Alphaproteobacteria bacterium; assembly: GCA_046582535.1. Taxonomy (GTDB): domain Bacteria; phylum Pseudomonadota; class Alphaproteobacteria; order JAAXGF01; family JAAXGF01; genus JAYZAP01. Next base: position 3,198 of record JAYGEF010000091.1, on the reverse strand, counting down.
GGCGCCCGCGACGACGTCGCCGTGACACTGGCCTTGGGTGATGGATCATGTGCCGGTCGCATGGTCACTGTTCATTCGGTAGTTATGGCGCCGTACATACCATGCTCGCGGATGGCAAAACACCGGCACGGCTGGGCTAGAATAGTCCGAAATGATAGGCTTCGGCCCACTCAGTTCATGCGGAAGGATCACGCGCCATGCCCGGGACCAAGGAACTCGTCCATACCACCTGCCCGCGAGATTGCTACGACGCCTGCGGCATCGTCGTCATCAAGCGCGGCGGCGACATTACCAAGGTGCTCGGCGACCCGGACCACCCGGTGTCCCGCGGCGCGCTGTGCGGCAAGTGCGCTCTGGCCTACAACGGCGTCTTCCTCGACCCCGCGGCGCGGCTGACCACGCCCCTGCGCCGGGTCGGGCCTAAGGGTTCGGGCCAGTTCGAAGCGATCACCTGGGACGAGGCAATCGACACCGTGGCCGGAAAGCTCACGAAAATCGTCAACGACAGCGGCGCCGAGACCATTCTTCAGGCCCATTACACGGGCACCTGTTCCATGCTGGCGGGCGGTTTTCCGGATCGCTTCTTCAATCGCCTCGGCGCCACCGAGGTCGACCCGGACACCATCTGCAATATGGCCGGCCATGTGGCGCTGGGCTACATCCTCGGCACCTCGTTGATGGGCTTCGACCCGCGTGAAGCCAAGGACGCCGCCTGCATTGTGGTCTGGGGCGCCAATCCCCACGCCTCGGCGCCTCACGCCCACAAGCACTGGCTGCGGGAAGCGCCGGGTACGGTCATCGTCATCGATCCGGTACGCCATCCCACCGCCGAGCAGGCCGATCTGTACCTGCAGCCCTTCCCCGGCAGCGACGCCGCTCTGGCCTTCGCCCTGCTGCACGTTATCCGCCGCGACGGCCTGCTCGACGAAGCCTTCATCGCCGCCCATACCCTGGGCTGGGATGAGATCGAGGGTGAGATCGAACGCTGCGACCCGGCGTGGGGCGAGACCGCTACCGGGGTGCCGGCGGCGCTCATCGAGGAAGCCGCGCGAATTTACGGCAAGGGCCCCTCCCTGCTATGGCTCGGTCAGGGCATGCAGCGCCAGCCCATGGGTGGCAACGCTTTCCGCGCCGCCGCCGTGCTGTCCGCCGCCACTGGCAATATGGCCAAGCCCGGCGCCGGGCTCTACTACCTCAACGGCTCGTCCCAGCGCGGCCTCGACTCCGATTACCTGTCGGCGCCCCATCTGGCGCGCGGCGGCGTGCCGTCGGTGAGCCATATGGACCTGGCCGAACGACTGGAAGACGGCGCCGCATCCCGCGGCTTTATTTCGTGGAACATGAATGTCGCCGCCTCGGGTCCGCAACAACGGCGGCTGCATAAGGCCCTGGCCCGCGACGACCTGTTCACCGTGGTCCTCGAGTTGTTCCCCACGGACACCACCGACTATGCCGACATCGTGCTGCCGGCGGCGAGCTTCCTTGAGTTCGACGACATTATCACCTCCTACTTCAACTACACCGCCTCGGCCCAGGGCAAGGCGGCCGAACCCATGGGCGACGCCCTGCCCAACCAGGAGATCTTCCGCCGCCTGGCCAAGGCCATGGGTTTCGAAGAGCCCGAGCTGTTCGAGCAGGACAGGACGATGATCGATACCATGGCGGCACAGATGGGCATCGAGGGCGGTTTCGAGACCCTCAAAGAGGTCGGCACTGTAGCAATTTTCGACCAACCGTTCGTGCCGTTTGCCGATGGTGTCTACCCCACGCCGAGCGGGCGAATCGAAATCGCCAGCGACCGCGCCGAGGCCCATGGTCATCCGCGTACGCCGACGCCCCATGCCGATCCACGCCCGTCGGATGGTCGCCTGCGCCTGTTGTCGCCGGCATCGGTGTGGCTGATGAACGATTCCTACGCCAACGACGCCAAGGTTACCGAGCAGCTTGGCGAGGCCACCGTGGCCCTGCACCCGGATGACGCCGCCGCGCGCGGCCTTGCGGCCGGTGACCTGGTGACCTTGTCTAACGAGACCGGCAGCCTGGCGCTGGCGCTGGCGATCAGCGACATCATTCCCCGGGGCGTTGCCCTCAGCCACAAGGGCCGCTGGCCCAAGCGCGAAGGCCCGCGCGCCAACGTCAACGTGCTCAATCCAGGCATCAAGACCGACATGGGCGGGAGCACCAGTGTCCATGGTGTCGAAGTGACCGTGAGCCGCGCTTAATGAATATGGTTAATAAAACTTGCGCTATTATTATGCTTAATTTTCATTATCCGTAATAACAATTAACTATACACATTGTATTTCCTTCTTGGGGGAAGTAACCAACCGGCAATATTTACCACTTCTTAAGACGTGATGGCGTTTAATGACATTATCACGCGGGATAACCATTTGTATTTTTGACTACGGTTGTTCCAGTGGACAATGAACGGCAAACCGTCGGCGACGGCGGGACGCAAAACCACCGGTCTGGTCTAGCGCCAGACAGCGGAGTTATCCGAAATGGCAAACCGTCGGCGACGGCGGGGCCGCAAAGCTTCCGGCCTGGACATCGCACCAGTTAGCGGGGCCACCGAAAGGAGACTAGCTATGCGTAAGCTATCAATACTCTTCTCACTCTTCGCGCTGGTGCTATTGCCGGCGGCACTCACGTCGCAGGCTCAAGCAGGCAGCTATTCTGACAGTTCGCCCTCGATCAACAGCCCCGGTGAAACCGATCTTTGGGTGATCCGCCTGGCGACCGACTTCGGCGTGCTCCAGAACAACCTCGAAGAGATGATTATGCACCCTGGCGTAAGCGACGGCACCAAGATCCGCCTGAAGCTGCTTGAGCAGGCTCTTCGGGATAAGGTCATGAAGGTTGTCGTGGCGGCGCAAAATGGAGACCGCGACACCGTGCACCGCTATCTGCCGTCCATTGCACGGACGATTCAGAAGCAAATCCTCGTTCTCACCATCAGTGAGGATGTGACACGGGAGTGGGCCGCTGCCCGTACCAAGGCCCAGGTCTCGATCACCAATGTTGCGCAGCTCCCGTCTTCGGTATGGGGCACTGTTGTTGCCCAAATCGAAACCGATGGAGACCGCATCCAGAACGCGTAATCGTAGTCCACAAATCGGTTGGCGGGGTTGTCGAGCAGGCAGCCTGACGACCCCGCCGACCAGTCTTTCTCCCACCGTGACGGTGCCAGGTAGG
>JAYGEF010000079.1:0-4372 GCA_046582535.1 Alphaproteobacteria bacterium | reverse complement strand
CGACGCTGCCCGGGCATGCGGTTTCGGGCACACTCGGATCATCCTGCGGCACATGGCGCCCAACGTCATGGCCCCCTATCTGATCATGATCACCGCTTTCGTCGGCCAGGCAATCCTGCTCGAGGCCGTGCTCTCGTATCTCGGTCTCGGCGTTCAAGAGCCGACGCCGGCGTGGGGCCTCATGCTCAAGAGCGGCGCCGAGGAATACGCCGAGAGCGCGCCGTGGATCGCCATTTTCCCGGGCGTTGCGATCAGCCTCGCGGTGTTCGGCTTCAATCTCTTCGGCGACTCGCTGCGCGACGCCCTCGACCCTAAGCTGCGCATGCAGTAGATCGCCGGGTGATGAGCGCCCGGCCTGGGGTGAAATGATTGATCGGCTGTGTGTTGTATGCAATGAATTGGAATGCCGAAATAAAGTAGCGACGGTGGTTCCGAAGGGGCACCGTCCCTGGCAAGTAGAGTAGACAGCAGCGGATAACACCGTCTAATCATGGCATATCAGAGCGGGCGACATTTCCTACAGATACCGGGGCCGACGAATGTGCCCGACCGGATTCTCCGGGCCATCGCATGGAACGTCTGCTGCAAAGGCCGCGGATGATAGGGTATTATTACCCTGCTGATATCCTCGCTCATCAAGTTCCCTCACCGCGGCTCTTGATTACGCAATGCTCCTCGTCGCCACCGCACTCACGCCACTCGGCCGCCGAGACGCCTCACACCCCGTGGAGCCGGTGGGACCATGACGGCTTTGTCACGTTAATCAGGAAAAGCACATGTCGGACTGGAGGCGGCCGGCTACAGCAAGGGCCTGGCGCTCGGCTGCATTCTTGCCGGAGGCGGCCTCGGCCAACTGATTCCGCCGGCGGTGATGCTCATCGTCTACGGCCTGGTGGCCAACGTCTCCATCGGCAAGCTGTTCGCCGGCGGGCTCGGCGCCGGATTGCTACTTGCCAGCCTCTATATCGGCTACATCCTGCTGCGCAGCTATTTGCAGCCCCACCTGGCCCCGCCCGCGCCGATCGAGGAGCGTTCGGTTCCGCTCAGGCAAAAGGTCGCGGCGCTGCAAGGCGTGATAATCCCGCTGCTTTTGGTGCTGGCCGTCCTCGGCTCGATTTTCCAGGGCGTCGCGACGCCCACCGAAGCAGCCGGCGTCGGCGCCCTCGGCGCCCTGTTGAGCGCCGCCGTCCACCGCCAACTGACATGGCCGAACGTCAGGGACGCGGTTCATCGCACGACCCGCTCGACCTGCATGATCCTGTGGATTTTCTTCGCTGTCTCGGCGTTCAGCAGCGTCTTTACCCTGGCCGGCGGCGGCGAAATGATTGGCGATGCGATCCTCGGTTTGCAGTTCGGTCCGTGGGGCACCCTGATCGCCATCCAGGTGTTCTACATCATCATGGGCGTGCCCATGGACTGGCTCGGCATTCTCCTGATCACCGGCCCGGTGGTGATCCCTATCGTCAAGGAACTCGGCTTCGACCTCATCTGGTTCGGCATCCTGTTCGACGTCAACATGCAGATTGCCTACCTGTCGCCGCCGGTCGGCGCGGCCATGTTCTACCTCAAGTCGGTGTCCCCCAAGGACATCTCCATGGACGACATTTTTCGCGCCGCCATACCGTTTTGCGGGCTCCAGCTCATCGGGCTGATCCTCATCATGGTGTTCCCCGAAATCGTCATGTGGCCGGTCTCGGTGCTGGTCGACTAAGTCGGCTTACGCCCCCTGCCCCATCTTGCGCATGGCGAGGCCGGCCAGCAGGTACCAGATGACGTAGACGATGACCCGGTAAACCACCGCCGAGCCCGGCGGAATGCAGATGAACGACATGCCCGACAGCCCGCGCCGGCCAATCTCATGGGCGATGCGGATGACCTCGTAGTCGGTCAGGCCAATCGGTTCGGCAAGCTCACCAAGAATATCACCGGGCGCCGGCCCGGCGCCGCCGAGGACATCCATGTCGAAATGAGCATAAACGCCCTTGGTGCCGTCGTAGGCCTGGTCGAGGGCCTTGACCACGCCTTCGATGCCGAGGCCCGAGCGGACCTCCCATGACGAGATGAAGCGCGAGCCTTCCTTGAGGTAATGACGGATGATGTCCTTGTTCTCCAACATGCCGCGCTCGCCGATCTCGACCAGGTTGCGCTCGTGCATATTGTCGAGGAACTCGTACATCTTGTGCTTCCAGCTAGCGCTGCCGGCAATGCGCGGATCGCCCGTCATATGGTCGAGGTGCGCCGCGTCCCAATGAGTATCGAGGCTGACACAACCGACCATGCCATCCGTGTTCTCCGACACGGACTTGGCGATGGCGAAGGAGCCGAGCGGCGAATTCTGACCGATGACGATGGGAATGGCGCCGGCGGCAATGGCGTCGTTGCACTTGGCCTCCACCGCCGCCTGGCCGGCCAGGATGTTCTCCGGCGACTGGTCGTCGGCGAGCCCGGGCGGAATGTCGGCATCGCCATAATCGACCACCCGCAAGTGCTCGTTAACGTCGAGATCGAAGTCCTGAATGTAGCCCGAGCGATAACGCACGGACTGTTGGCGCACCCGCTTGGGACCGGCGATCCAGTGGTCCTTGTGAACCCCGGCATATTCGTCTTCGGTGGTGGCCACGTAGGGCGCGCCGATAATCACCACGTCGGCGCCCTTTAGCCCCTCTACCGTGGTCACATGGGGCACGCCCATGAAGGTCGGCAATTCGGGTTCGATCATGGGAAAGTCGCGCCCCTTGGCGAAGCTCGTCCGCATGAATTCTTCCCAGCTCGGATATTCGCTCGCGCTCATGGTTTTCTCCTCATCAAAATACTGGTGACATAGTGGCATCACAGCAGCGACTGCGCCATTGTTAGAAATCAAATGCAGGGAGTAACCAGCCGTGACCGAACTTGATCTCATCACCATCCCCGCCGGCCAAGGTAAAGCAGCGCGGGTCAAAGCCGGCCAGCATGTGCGGGTCGTCAACACCCACGGCACTCAATGCATCGATACCTGGGCGTTCGTGGATGGCCATATGGACCGGATCATGTCCATGGAGCGTTGTCGCGAGGCCCATCTACGCATCTGCTTCGAGGTTGGCGATGTGATGATCAGCAATGGCTACCAGACCATGTTCACCATCGTCGCCGACACATCGCCGGGTCGTCACGATTCAATCATCGCCGCCTGCAGCGAAGCGACCTACGTCTGGGCCGGCCATCCGTCGGGTCATGGCAATTGCAGCGACAATCTGCGCGCCGCCCTGGACGCGTTGGGCGTCGTCCCGCTGTTCACGCCAAGCCCGTGGAACCTGTTCATGTTGGCGCCGGTCATCGACGGCCTGCACATTGAATACCAGCGCCCCACCTGCAAGCCCGGCGACTATGTGGAGCTGCGCGCCGAGGCCGACTGCATCATCGCCTTTTCCGCCTGCCCCGACGACATCTGGCCGACCAACGGCGGCGACGGCAAACCGGTCGACGCCCATTTCGCCATTTTCGACCCCAGCGGTTGAGCATACGCGGAGAATTTTACATTCCGCCGGTTCGTGCTACGGTTTGATCACGCTGTCCATCAACCGATATGAATCCATTGGGAGGACGTCATGAAGCGCTTGAATAGACAAGACGCCATTAGTCAGGTCAAGACCGTCGACAAGGCGGCACAAGGCAAGCTGACCCGGCGTGAATTCAACGAGGCTCTCGCTATTTTCGGCCTCGCTTCCGTCGCCGTACCCATGATGGCGCGACCCGCGCTGTCGGCCGGTGAGATTCTTTATTTCACCTGGGCGGGCTTCGAAATCCCCGAACTCTTTCCATCTTATGCCGAGAAGTACGGCGCGCCCGACGCCGCATTCTATGGCGACGAGTACGAAGCCATCGAGAAATTGAAGGCCGGTTTCGAGGCCGACGCGGTCTGTCCGTGCATCGACGTCATGCCGCGTTGGATGTCCGCCGATCTCCAACCCATCGACGAATCACGCATCTCGCTGCTTGGCGAGACGTTCGAATCCCTGCGCAATGCCGAGGCCGCGTTCCACGACGGCCAGCGCTATTTTGTGCCTACCTATTGGGGCTTCTCGTCTTTCGTCTATCGCACCGATCTGGTCGACATCAGACCCGAAGAAGAATCCTGGGCGCTGCTGTATGACGAGCGCTTCAAGGGCCGCATCGGCATCTGGGACAGCACCGACGCGGTGATTCCCGTGGCGTCGCTGGCCTTGGGCGATCTCGAGGATCCCTATCGCCCATCCGGCGAGCGTCTTGAGAAGGTTGCCGCCATGATGCGCAAACAGCGCGATCTGGTCCGCTTCTATTGGTCAGGCGGCACCGACATGACCCAGGCCTTCGTGTCCGGCGAGATCGTCATTTCCTTCGCCTGGGGATCGAC
>JAYGEF010000435.1:0-9468 GCA_046582535.1 Alphaproteobacteria bacterium | reverse complement strand
TATGACACCAAGGCGCGCGCCAAGCGCGAATTCGTACCCATCGATCCCACCCGGGTCGGTATGTACGTCTGTGGGCCGACGGTCTATGACCGCGCCCATATTGGTAATGCGCGCCCGGTCATCGTCTTCGATGTGCTGTATCGCCTGCTGCGCCGTATCTATGGTGACGGCAACGTCACCTATGTGCGCAACATCACCGACGTGGACGACAAAATCATCGTGGCGGCCCAGGAGAGAGGCGAGACCATCGCCGACATCACGGCCCGCACCACAAAAATGTTCCACGACGACATGGCCGCCCTCGGCGCCCTGCCGCCGGACCATGAGCCTCGCGCCACCGATCATATCGAGGGCATGGTCGTCATGGCCGAGACCCTGATTGACCGGGGGCACGCCTATGTGGCCGAGGGCCACGTCCTGTTCGACGTCGCCTCCATGGACGACTACGGCGCCCTGTCGCGGCGCAGCCTGAAGGATATGATCGCCGGCGCCCGGGTCGAGGTCGCGCCCTACAAGAAGAACCCGGCCGATTTCGTGCTGTGGAAGCCGTCGTCCGACGACCAACCCGGCTGGGACAGCCCGTGGGGCCGGGGGCGGCCCGGTTGGCACCTGGAATGCTCGGTCATGAGTGAGAAGTATCTCGACGTGCCCATCGATATTCACGGCGGCGGCCAGGATCTGGTGTTCCCCCACCACGAGAACGAGCGGGCTCAGAGCCTCTGCGTCCACGATGATCTGGAAAGCTTCGCCAACTATTGGGTCCACAACGGATTCGTGGTGGTCGAGGGCGAAAAGATGTCCAAGTCTTTGGGCAACTTCCGCACTGTCGACGACATACTGGCCGACATTGGCCATGACCGCGGCGAAGTGGCGCGGCTCCTCATGCTCGGCACCCACTACCGCAAGCCCCTGGATTGGACGGCGGCCGGCATGGTTGAGGCCAAAGCCAGTCTTGATCGGCTCTACACGGCGCTTGGTGGTCTTGACGACATGGCAGCCGACAGCGCTGCCCTTCCCGAGAGCGTCATGGCGACGCTTGAAGACGACCTCAACACGCCTAAGGTCATGGCCGAGCTTTACGCTCTGGCCACCGCCGCCAACAAGGCGACCGATGGGGCCGAGCGTGCGCGGATCAAGGGCGCCATGCTGGCGGTTGGGGATGTGCTCGGACTGCTTGGCCACGACCCGGTAGCGTGGTTCAAGGGCGTTGATAGCGACCATGCCGCCGGCCATATCGACGAACTGATCGAGGCCCGTGAGGCGGCGCGGACGGCTCGTGATTTCGCCACCGCCGACCGCATCCGCGACGAGCTCCTGGCCGAAGGTATTGTCCTTGAGGACAGCCCTGACGGCACCCGGTGGAAGCGGGCGGGCTGATGGCTGGGGAACGCATCTACCTGTTCGACACGACGCTTCGCGATGGCGTCCAGACCCAGGGCGTCGACTTTGGCGTCAATGACAAGATCCTCCTGGCCGAGGAACTCGACCGCCTCGGTGTCGATTACGTGGAGGGTGGCTGGCCCGGCGCCAATCCCACCGACGATGCTTTCTTCGCCGACCCGCCCAAGCTGGCGCGGGCGCGCTTTACCGCCTTCGGCATGACCCGGCGGCCGGGACGCAGCGCCGACAACGATCCCGGCCTGCGCACCCTGATCGACAGCGATGTGGCCGCCGTCTGCCTGGTGGGCAAGGCTTCCGACTTCCATGTGGACGAGGCCCTGGGCATCGAGCCCGATGAAAACATCGCCATGATCCGCGACAGCATCGCCCTGCTGGTCAAGGCCGGCAAGGAAGCGCTGTTCGACGCCGAGCATTTCTTCGACGGCTACGCGGCCAACCCGGATTATGCCCTGGCCTGTATCAAGGCGGCCTATGAGGGCGGCGCCCGTTGGGTCGTGCTGTGCGATACCAACGGCGGCGTGCTGCCCCACGAGATCGAGGCGATCGTCACCGAGGTCATCAAGCATGTGCCCGGCGACCATCTGGCGATCCACTGTCACAACGACACCGGCAATGCGGTGGCCAATTCCCTGGCCGCCGTGCGCGCCGGCGTGCGCATGGTCCACGGCACCATCAACGGTCTCGGTGAGCGCTGCGGCAATGCCGACCTGGTGTCGCTGATCCCAACCCTGGTGGCCAAGATGGGCTATGAGACCGGCGTCGGCCGTGACGACCTGCACCACCTGACCCGTTGCTCGCGGTTGCTCGACGAACTGCTCGACCGGGCGTCGGACCGTCACGCGCCCTATGTGGGCGCCTCGGCCTTCGCCCACAAGGGCGGCTTGCACGCCTCGGCGGTGGCCAAGAACCCCCAACTCTACGAGCACGTGTCGCCCGACCTGGTGGGCAACCGGCGCCAGATTGTCATCTCCGATCAATCGGGTCGCGCCAATGTGCTGGCCCGGCTTGGCGAGGCCGGGTTCGATATCGAACCCGATCACCCCAAGCTTGGTGAACTGGTCGAGACGGTCAAGGCAAGGGAGTACGAGGGCTACACCTACGACGGCGCCGAGGCCAGCTTCGAGCTCATGGTGCGTCGCGCTCTTGGCGAGGTGCCGTCGTTCTTCGAGGTCGACAGTTACCGGGTCAATGTGGAACGCCGCTACAACGCGGTGGGCACGCTGGTCACCGTCGCCGAGGCCACGGTTAAGGTGGTTGTCGATGACGAACGGCTGATGTCGGTTGCCGAGGGCAACGGCCCGGTCGATGCCCTCAACGCGGCCCTGCGCAAGGACCTGGGCAAGTTCTCCGGCGTCCTCGAGGACTTGCGGCTGGTCGACTACAAGGTCCGCATTCTGACCCCCAACGCCGGCACCGGCGCGGTCACCCGGGTGATGATCGAAAGCGCCGACGACAGTGGCAATCACTGGGGCACGGTCGGGGTCTCGCCCAACATCATCGACGCCTCGTTCCAGGCGCTGCACGACAGCGTCGTCTACAAGCTCCTGCGCGCCGGCGCATCCGCCTGAGCAGGCGGTCGAATTTTGCCCGTGGTGCTCGGCCGGCCCACTCCCCCTCCCAACCGCCCATGGAATCATATCCTGCGGGTGGTTGGGAGGGGGCGTGGGCCGGTTTGGCCGTGGTCAACACAATGAAGGCGCTCTAGCCATGGTTGGCACCGACCGCAGCCGCGACGCTGTCACCGGCGGCCCGGCGATTATTCTGGTGCGCCCGCAAATGGGCGAGAATATCGGCACCGCGGCGCGGGCCATGCTCAATTTCGGCCTCACGGATTTGCGCCTGGTCGAGCCGCGCGACGGCTGGCCCAACATCAAGGCCGTCAATGCCGCCGCCCGCGCCACCGACGTGCTCGACAACGTTCGTGTATTCGACACCACGGCTGAAGCGGTGGCCGATCTGCGCCATGTCTTCGCCACCACGGCGCGCCCGCGCTTTATGCTCAAGCCGACCAAATCGCCACAACAGGCGGCGGTCGACATGCGCCAATGGCAAGCCCTGGATGAGCCCTGCGGCATCCTGTTCGGCCGCGAGCGCACGGGCCTTGAAAACGACGACGTGGTGCTTGCCGATACGGTCCTGTCCGTGCCCATCAACCCGGCCTACGCCTCGCTCAACCTGGCGCAGGCGGTTTTACTGGTCGGCTATGAATGGTTCCAGGCGGGGGACGTTGAGGCATTTGAGACGGAAGACCCCGCAGGCAAAGCCGACCGCATGGTGCCGGCGACCCGCGACGATATCGAAAACTTCTTCGTTCACCTAGAGCGCGAACTGGACGCCTGCGGCTTCCTGCGCAACGAACACAAACGCCCGGCCATGGTGCGCAACATCCGCAACATTTTCCTCCGCGCCGGTCTCTATGAAAAAGAGGTCAACACGCTGCACGGCATCATCTCGGAACTTGTGAAGGGTCGAGGGGAAGATTAACCCTCATCCCATGGTCGTATATCGAGATCCGGCCAGAGCGCGCGCCATCGGGCGACCTTTGCCTGATAAATTTCGGCGGTAATCTGCGCCTTGTTGGGCCGAACGATCAGGTTATTGAGCTCGGCCAACCCGAACGGTGCCGATACCTCGAACCGCCCACCGGCCACGCGTACACCAATCGCCGCAGCGGTTGTCGGGAACGTGGCTATAGCCGCCTCGGTGGATCTGTAGGGCTCAATCGCATAGCCGAATTTCGCCTCGTACCAGAGGTGGACGCGGGCCTCGTTCTTGACGTCGAACGTCACTGACGGGTTGGCAAAGAGTGACCGGATATGTAGGGATTCCGCTTGTTCCGCCGCGGCCGTGAGATTGGTGCTATCGAAATAGACGATGTCGATGTCCCTGATTCCGTAATCCGGCGGGTAACCCAGTTGGGCGTTCCAACAATTGCAGCGTCTTTGTGCTAACCCCCGCCAAGGCGCTCCTCGGCCACTCGTTCGATGCGTTCGCGGAGGTCCGGGTGATTGTCGAGCAACCGGCGGAAATCGCCGGCGTTCAGGGCCAGTACCTGGCAGTAGGTCAGGGCGGTGACATCGGCGGTGCGGGGCATTTCCTTGAGCAGGGCGATTTCACCAAAGAAGTCGCCGCTGCCGAGGCGCATCGGCGTCGGCTCAATGACAACTTCGACGGCACCGGTGGAGACGAAGTACATGGCGTCGCCGGGATCGCCCTTGTGGACCACCAACTCGTCGGGCAGCACCAGACGCGGGCGCAGCAGGTTGGCGATCTCGCGGATGCGGGTATCGTCCAGGTCGGCGAAGTAGGGCACCTTGCGAACCAGGGATTCCGGGTCGAGACCGAGATCAAGCGGCGGCCGCACTTCAAGCGCCGCGTTGCGCGCATCGAGCCCGCCTTGCAGGTCGTTGTAGACTTCGTGGCTGATCACCGCCTGATCGCTCATGGACTTGTAGTCGGCGGCCTCGAGGCGCAGGGCGACACGCTCGAGCAGGCGGGTCTGCATGGCGTCCGCATACTCCGGGTATTGCAGGCGCAAGCCCTCGAGCTGGGCGCCGGTGGCATCGAGCCGCGCCACGATAATATCGTCCAGAATCTGGCCGGTTTCGGCGCCGAACAGGGGGGCGATCTTGTCCTTGGCGTGGGCTTGCATCTCGCGCAGTACAGTGGCCGTCACCATCAGGGTCTCGAAGCGGTCGGCCAGGGCCGCCGCCAGGGGACCGGTCCAGCCGAAATGGCGTTGCAGACGAAGCGCCTGGCGGAATCCGCGCGAGAATCCCATGGCCTTGTGGACAGCTGTGTTGTGGCCCTCGATGCCGCCGGTCTTGACGCCGTCGAGAATGGTGTCCGCCTGGGCGAACAAGCGCCGGGCGATGGCCGGTGAGACGAAGCCCTGGTTGAACTGTTTGAGATAGAGGGCGCGCTCGTCGTTGATCAACGTGGTCAAGCCGGTGCGCGCCCGGTCGTCGGCGGACAGGGTATCGCTGCCCGACCGTTCGGCCTCGATGGCCGCCATGCGCTCGTCGTACCGGCCGGCGATTTTGCCGGCCAGTTCCGGCTCGATCTGGTAATCGCGGGCGACATCGTGGATGTCGTCGCGGACCCCGGACAGGGCCTGGGCCAGCACCCGGTTGCGCACGTCGAGGTCGGCCGCCGAAAGCTTGTCGAGGCCGAGCCAACTCATCAGCGGGTTCATGGTCGGGGCGTTGATGAACAGGGTGAACAGCACGAAGCCGGTAACCAGCACGACCACAAAGCTGCGGGTTTCCTCGGGCAGGGCGGGGTTCTCATGAATTGCCAGGGCCAGGGCCAGGGAAACGGCGCCGCGCAGACCGCCCCAGAACATCACCGTGGTGTACTCGGTGCTGACCTTGGCGGAGAGGCCGGTCAGGCCGAACACCGGCAGCAGGCCGTAGAGGATGGCGGCGCGGGCCACGAAGGCGGCGAGCAGAAGCACCACCAGCAGGCCGACATCGGTCATCGAGACGTCGGCCATGATGGTCGGCACCGCCAGTCCAACGAGCACGAAAATCAGCGAGTTGGCCCAGAAGCCGAGCTGCTCCCAGGTCTCGGTCAGGGGATGCCAGGTCTCGGGCGAGATCGCCGTGCGGCCGGTCGAACCGACAACCAGGGCGGCGGTCACCACCGCCATGACGCCGGAGACGTGGAGGTAATGCTCGGCCAGCAGGAATGATAGGTAAGCAAGACACACGGTCAGGGTGATTTCCACCAGGGGCACGCCGCGCAGCTTGCTGATCAGCCAGCAGACGGCGCGGGCAAAGATGAAGCCGACGACAACGCCGCCGAAGAACACCCGGATGAAGTCGCCGGTACCGCCGAGCAGATCGGCCTCGGTGCCGCCCACCAGCATGGCCAGCAGGATGGTGAACAAGACGATGGCGGTGGCATCGTTGAACAGGCTCTCGCCCTCGACCAGGATAGCGAGACGCTTGGGCGCGCCGAGGTCCTTGAAGATGGCGACCACGGCCACCGGGTCCGTTGCCGAGACAATGGCGCCAAGCAGCAGGCAGACCACGAAAGAAACCCCGGCGACGCTATAGATGACGCCGGCCACGAAGAAGGTCGAGATCAGCAGCCCGACCACCGCCAGCAGCAAGATCGGGGCGATGTCGTCGAGCAATTTGCGGACATCGATGGAGAGCGCTGATTCAAACACCAGGGCCGGCAGGAACATGAAGAACACCGCGTCCGACGTGATGTTGAGGTTGTGCAGGGCGGTGACGAAGTCGCCCAGTATCCACAATCCTTCGACGCCCTGGAGCAAATGGACGGCAATGCCAAACACGATACCCATGGCCGCGAGCAGCACGGTGAAGGGGAAGTTTAGGCGCTGGGCGACCGGCAGCATCAGGCTGGTGATCGCCAGCAGTCCGGTCAAACCAAGGACGATGATGTATGAACCGTGCATTCCGGCGACCCCCGTGCCAGTGACCCTCAAGGAGGGCGATATTAACGCTGTTTCGCCAAAGCTTATCACCGAATCCTGATATATGCTGCTGAAAACACTCAGGAGGATACGGTGGTGGCAATGAGTCCCTTTTCACTCGACGGAAAAATCGCGCTGATTACCGGCGCTTCGCGGGGCCTCGGCTGGGCCATGGCAAAGGCCATGGCGGAAGCCGGCGCCCGGGTCGTGCTCAACGGCCGCGACGAGGGTACCTTGGCCTCTCGCGTGGCCGAGCTCGGTGATGCCGGCTGTGTAGCTTCAGCGGCGCCGTTCGATGTCTCCGACCGCGCCGCCGCCGCCGCCGGTCTGGCGTCGGTGATTGCCGATCAGGGCCGCCTCGATGTGCTGGTCAATAACGCCGGCATAAACCGGCGCAAGCTCCTGGCCGAGCTCGACGATGACGATTGGGACGCGGTGATCAACACCAACCTAACCGCCTGTTTTGCGCTCGCCCGTAATGCCGGCACGGCCATGGCGGCCCAGGGCTCGGGGCGGATTATCATGACCGGATCGATCATGGGGTTCGTGGCGCGTCCGGGCGTTGCCGCTTATGTCGCCGCCAAGGGCGGCATCGCCTCGTTGACGCGCGGGCTGGCGGTCGAACTCGGCCCCAGCGGGGTGACCTGCAACGCCATCGCGCCGGGCTACATTGCCACCGACATGACCGCGCCCCTGGTCGATGATCCGGCGTTCGACGCCAAGGTCAAGCAACGCACGCCGGTCGGACGTTGGGGCGCACCCGAAGACATCGGCTACGCGGCGGTCTACCTAGCCTCCGACGCGGCGTCATATGTCAACGGCCACATCCTGACCGTCGATGGCGGCATGACCGTGTCGATTTAAGAAGAACCTAGCCCTTACGGAAGACCGCGGCGGCCAGCCAGCCGGCGAAGAGAGCGATCAGGATTGCCGCCATGCCGTAGAGTTCAGGCTGGGCGTGTGCGTAGTGGTGGATCTCCCACTGAAAGCCGGACTTGTTGATGAACAGCGGCGTCTGCTCGGCACTGACGATGGCGCCGTCGCGAATCAGAAAGACCTCGGCATGATAGGTGCCCTCGGACACATTGGCCGGGAAATGCAGCGGCGTGCTGAACAGGCGGTCGCTGAGGATCTTCATGGCGTCGAATCCTTCGCCGTAAAGCCCTTCGCGAACGCGGTTGCGAATCAGCGCTTCGCGGAATGGTGCGATTTCTTCCGCCGGCCGATCTCCGATGGCGACCAGCCGCAGGGCGTCGAGGCCGATCTGGTGGAGAATGCGGAAGTTGATCGGGGCAATATCGTCGAGGGGGCGACTGGTAGCGACTGTGTAGTAGGACGGGACATTCTCGAACTCGACGGTCTCGCGGTTGACCCAGATACCGGCGACGCGGTCCTTGCGGCGCACCGCGACAGTTTCGGTTGGTCCGCGCACCACCACGACCAGATCCCCTTCGTCTTCGACCGCGCCAAATAACAGCACATCGGTTCCGGTAAAGCCGGAGTCGATAGAAATGACATAATCCGAAAGATCGGCGACCACCGGCTCGGCGGTGGCCATGGAGGGCAGTACAAGCGCTAGCAACAACACGATTGTGTGGCGCAACCCGATCATAATCAGTTCGCCGCCACGCCGATGCTATAGGGATCGGTCGGCGTGCCCACCAGATCGAACAGCATCTTGGCGCAGACCGCCAGCACGATGAGAGCCAGCAGCCCCCGCAACTGCTCGCCCCGTAACCGGGCGCCGAAGCGGGTGCCCAGCTGGGCGCCAATAACGCCGCCGGTCAGAAGTAACAGGGCCAAAACGACGTCGACAGTGAAGTTGTTGACCGCCTGCAGGAAGGTGACGTTGGCGGTGACGAAAATAATCTGGAACAGGGAGGTGCCGACAACCACCGACGTGGGCATGCCCAGCAGATAGATCATCGCCGGTACCATGACGAAGCCGCCGCCGACGCCCATGATCGCCGCCAGCATGCCGACCAGGAAACCGATGCCAAGCGGCAGCAGGGCGCTGATGTACAGCTTGGAACGGCGAAAGCGCATTTTCAGGGGCAGGCCATGAACCCAGTAGTGCTGGTGCAGCTTGCGCCGGCCGCGGCCGCCGCGCCTGGTCGGCAGCATGGCGCGTACGCTTTCGACCGCCATCAGCGAGCCGATGGTGCCGAGGAACACCACATAACTCAGGGCGATCACCAGTTCGACCTGGCCAAGGCTCTGCAGGATCGAGAACAGCCACACGCCGATGGTCGAGCCGACGATACCGCCGATCAGCAGCACCGTCCCCATTTTGAAGTCGACATTGCCGCGTCGCCAGTGGGCCAGTACACCGGATACGGAAGCCGCGACAATTTGGTTGGCTTCGGTGCCCACCGCCACCGCTGGTGGGACGCCGACGAAAATGAGCAGGGGCGTCATGAGAAAGCCGCCGCCGACGCCGAATATCCCAGACAGAAAACCCACGCCACCACCCATGCCAAGCAAAAGAAAGATGTTGGCGGACATCTCGGCTATGGGCAGATAAATTTGCATCAATCCGCGCTGGGCCGCACCTGATGGGGAGTGAAAAACATATACGCGCTTATAGACCCGCTGACACTCTACCGAAAGTAAATATATGG
>JAYGEF010000337.1:0-7990 GCA_046582535.1 Alphaproteobacteria bacterium | reverse complement strand
TGCCCTCGGTCGATGGCCTCGAACAACAGATAGAGTGTCATCATCTTGGTCAATGACGCGGGATAATGGCGGTGATTGATGTTGTTTTGATAGAGCACGGCGCCGGTGTTGCCGTCGATGACCACGGCCGCCGGAGTTGCCCGGACCGGCGATGACGAAACGACAATCACCGCAACCGCCAGGCAAAGTGCCGCGATCGTTCCCCTGATTGTCGTTGCCACCCCTATACGCATTCGCTTGTGCACCACCCGATCGCGCGGCGGCCCAATAAATGAGCCGCTGTATTATTCGCGCTAATCATAGACTTCAAAAGGCGAATCGGGCGGAGGCTAGCTAATATTTCTTCGCCTGTCCATACCCTGAAGAAAAGACGTGGTGGCTGACCAGCAATCGTGGCTGGTTTTGCAACTCTATGCTTTGAATCGTGAAACGTCACGTATATACGCCGTTCCCTGACCATGAAGACGACTGTATGGGGCCACCGCAACAGCGGTCTATACCTGTAGAACAAATATTGCTTAACAACGAGTTAACGATAGATATGCCGCCGTGTCAAAGGCGCCGCACGAGTATCCCCGCCGGGCGCCGGTAGGCCGAATTTGCCGGTCCCCGGCAATACTTGCCGACCCACAATTTGCCTAGGCCTGCGGGTCCTGGTACAGGGTGTCGAAGGTGCTCTCCCAGCTTTCGCCCGAAGCAACGCCACAGGGAATTCCGTTGGGCGTGGTCACAATGATGGTCCACGAGCCGGTCCGCGACACGACAACTTCAAGCAGGCCACCACCGGTGGTAAGGCCCATGGCGACAGGCGCTTCCTCGTAGTTGGACGAGAGATGTTCGAGGAAATCGGCCCGATCAACACAGGGCGGTTGCTGTTGCGCCGCGGCCGGGAACGACCAGAGCGCGATGACGAACGACGTGATTAACAATCCAACGCTATACATTCGCTTACCCTCCATTTGGGGAGGCATGATCCTGTGTTAACAGTTGCAACAAACGTGCCAGTCTTAGTCATGCGGCGAATGCTAACGAAGTCTTAGCAAAGACAAACGAAACATTACCAAAACTCGACTATTAACGGTCACTCTCACATTAACCAACAACGGTTAAGTTTGATTTAACCACGGTGCGATTGTGTCTTCACGTCGCCGGGACAACCCGCCCCTCGATGGCATAGGCGGGGTCGCTGTAGCCCGGCGTACTGGGATGACCGGGCGCCACCATGCCATCGATCAACGCCTCGTCATCGGCGTTGAGTTCGAGATCGACGGCGCCAAGATAATCGTTCAGCTGTTCTTCCGTGCGCGGCCCGGCGATGGACGCGGTGACCAGCTGATTATGGATCACCCAGGCAAAGGCGAACTGGGCCGCGGTCACGCCCCTGGCCTCGGCGTGAGCCTTGATCCGCTGGGCCATCTCGAGAGATTCCGGGCGAAATTCGCTGTTCATGATGCGCTGATCGCCACGCCCGGCGCGGCTGTCCACCGGCAACGCGGCGCCAGGCAGGTATTTACCGGTCAACACACCCCGCGCCACCGGACTGTAGGGCACCACCGCCATATTGTAGTGGGCGCAGGCCGGAATGACCTCGACTTCGGGCATACGGTTGAAGGCGTTGTAGTAAGGCTGGCTGGCTATGGGGCGGGGCACGCCCAGATCGTCGCAGACGCGCACCACCTCGCCATGACGCCAGGCGCGGAAGTTGCTGATGGCGAACCACCGGGCCTTGCCCTGGGTAATGATATCACCGAGAGCCGCGATGGACTCTTCAAGCGGCGTGTCGCCGTCGTCGATGTGACAGTAATAGATATCCACGTAGTCAAGTCCGAGGCGTGTCAGGCTGCCGTCGATGGCCTGGCTCAGCCAATGCCGCGACAGCCCGCCGGAGCCGGCTATGCCGTCGATTTCGTTGCCGGCCTTGGTGGCCAGGATCCAGTGGTCGCGGTCGCCCTTGATGGCGCCGCCGACGATGCGTTCGGACTCGCCGCCAACGTAAGTGTCAGCCGTGTCGATGAAGTTGACACCGTAGTCGCGGGACACAGCGATCATCCGGTTGGAGGCGGCGGCATCGGCGGCGCCACCAAACATCATGGCCCCGAGACACAGCGTCGAAACGTCGATATTCCCATAGCCTAACTTACGATATTTCAATGCCTTATGCTCTTTAGTTAAAAAATTAGTTCCAATTTCGCAGTACCGCCCATGGCCATCTTGCCGTCGGGGGTCTCGGCCCACAGAGCCGCCCCCCCGTCATTCGCCTTGCCGGCAACCGTGAACGGCGCGGTGTCAAACAGCGGCGCCATGGCCTGGTAGTCGAAGTGGCGCAGGGTTTGATCCGGACAGGACTCGCGCAGCAGGTCGAGCAACAGAATGGCGGTCAGCGGCCCATGGACCAGCAAGCCGGGATAACCCTCCACGTCGCGCACATAGTCGCGGTCGTAGTGAATGCGGTGGGCGTTGAAGATCAGCGCTGAAAAACGAAACAGCAGCGCCGCGTCGGGCTCAACCACACGGCGCCACTTAGGATCGGCGGGCGGCGTTTTGCCTTGCGGCAGCGGCGCGTCGGGCGGCGGCGCATGGCGATAGACGATATCGTGCTCCTCATCGACGGCCGGACCATCCTCGCCACTGATCACATGGCGCACGGTGACGAAGACCAGACGCCCGCTTCGTCCTTCTTTGGGCGTGATCGAGAGGATTTCCGATTCCCGGCGCACCGCCTCGCCAATGCGCAGCGGTCGCTCGAAGGCGATGCGTCCGCCAGCCCACATGCGTCGCGGCAGGGTCACCGGCGGCAGGAAGCCACCGCGCCGGGCGTGGCCATCATCCGCCAACCCGTCGCGCGGCGTCGCCTCGAGAAAATAGATCCAGTGCCACGCCGGCGGCAGGGCATCACCAGCCCGGGGCGTCGGCTCACGGCGCCCGAGGGTCGCCGCCAGCCGTTCGGCCGGGCCCGGCGCGATAACGTCCTCGACACTCTCGCGCCGCCCGACCCATTCAGCCCATTGCGTCAAGTCGTCCATGGTCAATAGGACCGGGGCAGGTCCAATACATGCTCGCCCAGGTAGGCGAGGATGAGGTTGGTCGAGATCGGCGCGATCTGGTAGAGCCGGGTCTCGCGGAACTTGCGCTCCACATCGTAGTCCTCGGCCAGACCGTAGCCGCCATGGGTCTGCAGGCACATATCGGCGGCCGCCCAGGACGCATCGGCGGCCAGCAGCTTGGCCATGTTGGCCTCGGGGCCGCAGGGCTCGCCGGCATCGAACAAGGCCGCCGCCTTGCGCACCATGAGGTCCGCCGCCTCGGTGTCGGCATGGGCCCGGGCAACGGGAAACTGGATTCCCTGATTGCGCCCGATGGGAGCGCCGAAGACCTCGCGCTCGCGGGCATAGGCGCTGGCCTTGGCGATGAACCAGCGGGCGTCGCCGATGCATTCAGCGGCGATCAGGATACGCTCGGCGTTCATGCCGTCGATGATGTAGCGGAACCCCCTGCCCTCCTCGCCGATGAGGTTTTTCGCCGGCACCTTGAGTCCATCCATGGCAATGGCGGTGGTGGAATGGTTGATCATGGTGCGGATGGGACTGATTTCGAGACCGTTGCCCACGGAGTCGCGCAGATCGACGAGAAACACCGACAGTCCGTCGGTGCGTTTGGTGCATTGGTCGAGCGGCGTGGTCCGGGCGAGCAGCAGCATGAGATCGGAATGCTCGGCCCGTGAGATGAAAACCTTATTGCCGTTGACCACGTAATGATCGCCGTCTCGCACCGCCATGGTCTGTAGGCTGGTGGTATCGGTGCCGCTATTCGGTTCGGTGACGCCAAACGCCTGAAGGCGTAGCGCGCCGCTCGCAATGCCGGGCAAATACGCCTGCTTCTGGGCTTCAGAGCCGTGCCGTAGCACGGTGCCCATGGTGTACATCTGGGCGTGGCAGGCGGCACCGTTACAGCCCGATTTCTGGATTTCCTCAAGGATCGCCGCCGCCGCCGCCAGGGGCAGGCCGCTGCCGCCGTAGGCCTCGGGAATCAATGCCGCCAGATATCCCGCCTCGGTCAGCGCCGCGACGAAGGCCGTGGGGTATTCCCGCTCTCGGTCGCACTCGCGCCAGTACTCACCGGGAAACCCGGCGCACAGGGCGCGCAGGGGATCGCGAATGTCGTCGAAGGTCGCGCCCAGGTCGATGACGGCGCGGGAAGGCGAATGGTCAGTCATGGCGCCGCCACCGTAACATCAACCGATGGCACGACAAAGCGGCCTTGGCCTTGCCCCCCGGCTCGCGCCCAACTATGTATGAGCCAGAGACGGTAAGGGGTTTTTCCAAACGTGTTTGAATTCTTGAGCGGTTCCCAACTCACCGCGTTCGGCAGCGTTATCATCATCGATATCGTCATGTCGGGAGACAACGCCGTCATTATCGGCATGGCGGCGGCCGGCCTGCCCCTGGCGCTGCGCCGCCGCGCCATCATCTACGGCATCATGGCGGCGGCCGTCTTACGGATAATCTTCGCCTCGATCACGGTCCAGCTCCTGGCCATCCTCGGCCTGACCCTGGCTGGCGGGCTTTTGCTCGCTTGGGTGTGCTGGCATATGTGGCGCGAAATCCGGGGCGGCCAGATGCAGGCCGATGACGATGGCGAAGACAATAAGCCCCGGGCCGAGGTCAAGACCCTGCGCCAGGCCATGATCACCATCATCATCGCCGACGTTACCATGTCGTTCGACAACGTGCTGGCGGTGGCCGGCGCCGCCCAGGATCACATTTGGGTGCTGGTCTTCGGCCTCGTCCTGTCGATCGCTTTGATGGCGGTGGCGGCCAACTACATCGCCGGCCTTCTCGAACGCCACCATTGGATCGCCTATGTCGGCCTCGTCATCATCGCCTACGTGGCCGGTGACATGGTCTACCGCGGCTTCATCGAGGTCGCCCAGGCGGCCGCGTAGGCCGCTCGAACCAATACCCGGGAGACATTGCCATGCCCCACCCAGTCTGTGCGATTGTCGGCGCCGGAGAGGGTCTCGGCCAGTCGCTGGCGGCGAAGTTCGCCGGCGAGAGTTACGATATCGCCCTGATCTCGCGAACCGAGAAAGGCAGCCGCGCGGCTGCCGAGGCGGCAGCCGGTGCAAACGTCAATTTCTATCAGGCCGACGCCACCCAACCGGAGACCATCGAACGGGCGTTCGCAAAAGCGGCCGAAGACATGGGCGAGATCGACGTCCTCATCTACAACGCACGAGGCAATTTTACCCGATGCGAGCCCCTCGACATGACCTACGAGGCGCTTGAGGAGGTTTACCGCCTGGAGGTGGTCGGCGCCTTTGCAGCCGCCAAATCAGTGCTCCCCGCCATGCAGCAAAGGGGCCATGGCAGCGTGCTCTTTTCAAGCGCAACGGCGGCGCTGCGCGGCTCGGCCAGCCATCCGCTCTACGCCATTGGCAAGTTCGGGCTGCGAGCCCTGTCCCAAAGCCTGGCCAAGGCCTATTCCAAGGACGGCGTCCATATCGTCCATGTGAGGTTGGATTGTGATCTCGACATGCCGTTGATGCGCGAGCTTTACGGCGACGATTTCGACGCCGACAAAATGGCCGATACCGACGACGTGGCCGAGGCCTACTGGTGGGCGCACCAGCAGCCCAGGTCCGCCTGGAGCAACGAAATCGAACTCAGGCCGTACACCGAGACCTGGACCTATTGATTTAACCCGGCGGGCCTTCGTCGTACCTTGGCAGGTCATCGGTGATTTCGTGCCAGCCGGCCATGCTGGCAACAAATATGTGGCTCATAGGCCTGATGCCGGGGTCGTCATCCAGGGCGCTCAAGGGAATGACCGCGATGTTGCGCTCGGGATCGAGGCGCGGCATGAGCGAGCTGCAAATATCGCAGAACACCTGGGTGAAGCGCTGCGCCTCGGGAACCTTGTAACTTTTCAGATGGTCTTCGCCCTTGGTGAAATGAACACCATCCGCGGCCGTGAAACCATTGCTCGCATGAGCCGCCGCGCGGCCGTGGCGACAACGTGAGCAATGGCAGTTGTACGCGACCGTGAACGGCGTGGTCACTTCGAACTTGATGGCGTCGCATTCACAGCTACCGCGAACCACCCCGTCCCGGCCCTCGGTAACGGGTTTACCATCGACGCTGGGAATTCCGGTCGCCTCGGGATAGGCATCGTGGCGCGGCAAGTCGCCGGTCACCTCATGCCAGGGCGCCGCATCGACGACGAAGATATTGCAATCGGCTTTCTTGCCCTGGTCATGACAGCCGGCGGGCGCCACCCACACGTCACTACCTTCGGTGCCGTAAGGCACCACCGAGCCACATTCACCACATGAGCTCCGCACCAACTGGGGTGACGAGCGGTAGTGAACGATGGTGTCCGTGCTGCTCGTCCAGCGGAACTGATCGGGGCGCACAAAATAATATGTGCCGAACGCCGCGCCATGCATTTTCTGGCACATCTTGCAGTGGCAGTTGAAGGCTTGAAAAGGCTCGGCGGTTATTTCCCACGTCACACTGCCGCACAGGCATGTTCCCTTACTCATCATTTTGATCCTCAAATTCTGGTCTGCCTTGAGGGTAAGGCGAATCGAAATACGCGGCAATCCAATGTGGGGTTAACGCAACATTAGGCATAACCGTGTTCAACCAGGGGACGCTCTCCAGGGGTTCAGCGCGGTGAATGCAAAATCAGCAGTTCTAGAGGGGCTCGCCCACCATCAGGCCGGCCGGTTGCCGGAAGCCGAGGCGGCCTACCGCCAGGCGCTGGCGGCTGATCCCGACCAGCCCGACGCGCTCAACCTGCTGGGTGCCCTGGCGCAGCATTTTGGCCATAACGACGACGCCGTAACGCTTATTGAGCGGGCCATCGCCGCGGGATCGCCGGCGGCCGAAACCCACAACAATCTGGGCAACGCGCTGATGGCCCAGGGCCGGCCCGACGCGGCTATCGGCGCCTACGCGCGATCCATCGAACTCAAGCCCCGCGCGGCCGTCACTCACAGCGCTCTGGGCGCCGCCCTCATGGCGCATGGCAACACGGAGCGCGCCATCGCATCGTTTCTCCGCGCCAGTGAGCTTGACCCGGCTGACGCCGAGGCAGCCGGCAATCTGGGCCGTGCCTGCCTCGCGCTGGGTCGTCTCGACGATGCCGCCCCGGCCTTCCTGCGGGTTACCAAGCTGCGGCCGGACCACGCCGAGGCCCATGCCAATCTCGGCATGTGTCTGTTCGATAAGTCGCGTTTCCAAGAAGCCGAAGCGGCGTTCCGGCGCGCCCTGCAATGCGACCCGATGACCGTCGAGGCCCACATCGGCCTGGCCCTCGGGGCGCTCGCCGACCACGACTACGAGGCGGCGCTGGAGTCCTGCGGCCGGGCGCTGGGGATTAATCCAAACTCGGTGGAAGCCCATACCAACCGAGGCGTCACTCTGGAATACCTTGGCCGCCTCCATGAGGCCGAGGCGTCATACCGTACAGCCCTGGCCATTGATCCGACGTTTGGCGAGGCCCACCGCAACCTGGGCACCATCACCACCTATCAAGCCGGCGACCTGTCGATCGTCGCCATGGTGACGGCGCTCGCCGATCCCGCGACATCGGCCAACAATCGCATTCACCTGCAATCAGCCCTGGCCAAGGCCTATGAGGACATCGACGAATTCGATAAAGCGTTCGCCTGCCTCGCCGGGTTCAATGGTCTCCGCCGCGAGACCATCGCCTATGTCACGGCGGATCGCGACGCGCACATCGAAGGCATCGTCTCGACCTATTCGCCAGCCCTGTTTGCCGGCTTTGGCGGCGGCGGTTGCGACTCCGGGTTGCCCATCTTCATCGTCGGCATGCCGCGCTCGGGGTCGAGCCTGATCGAACAGATTCTCGCCAGTCATCCGCAAATCCATGGCGCCGGCGAACGTCGGGATATGGGCCAAATCGCCGGGACACTGACAAACATCGCCGGCGCCGCGCCTGGCCTTCTGCAACAGCTCGGCGAGAC
>JAYGEF010000495.1:0-3574 GCA_046582535.1 Alphaproteobacteria bacterium | reverse complement strand
AACCGCCGGCCACCGGAATGTCGAGCGCCGTGGCCACCGCCCGCAGCGTTACCCCGGCGCAGGCGGCCAGCGCCTGAAGCAGCATGTCGCCGGAACACGCTGACATGCCGTCGCCGCCGGTGGCCGGGTGGAGACCGGCCTCGACGATGGCCCGGCCGGTCTCGACCGAGCAGGTGACGCCCTCGTCGCCCAGGGTGCCGTCGGCGGTGAGCGTAATAACCGCCGCATCGGGCGCTGCTTTGTATTGTTCTTTGAAGGGCGCCTGCATGGCGCGGATTTCATCGGATTTCATTCTTACCTCCCGGTTGCCGCTCTAGTTTACCCCGACAGCGTCACCAAGGGTGGGGCCGATTTCATCATGAATGATCAAATCTGCGTGTTCGTCGAGATCGGTGACTTCGCGGTTGAGGATGACCAATTTGGCGCCGTTGCGTTTGGCCACCACCGGGAAGCCCGCCGCCGGAAAAACCCGGAGGGATGAGCCGATGGCGATGAACAGGTCGCACGCCAGGGTCACGGCTTCGGCGCGCAGCATCTCGGCTTCGGGCATTTGCTGGCCGAACGAGATGGTCGCTGTCTTGACGATACCGTCGCAGGCGGCGCACTCGGGCAGGGTGCCGTCGGCCTCGAAGGCCTCCCGGATGGGTTCCAGGTCGTAGCGCTCATGACAGTCGAGACAGACCGCGTAGGTGGTGTTGCCGTGAAGCTCAATAACCCGCCTGGACGGCACGCCGGAACGCTGGTGCAGGCCGTCAATATTCTGCGTCACGACGCTGGTCACTTTGCCGGTCTCGGCGAGCTTGGCGATGGCCCGGTGGCCTCGGTTGGGTTCGACCTCGCCGATTTCGTTGTAGGTGGCGAACTTGCGTCGCCACGACTCCCGGCGCATGTCTTCGGAGGCCATGAAGTCGGAGAAATCGATGGGCTGATACTTGGTCCAGATGCCGCCGGGACTGCGGAAATCAGGGATGCCCGATTCCGTGCTGATGCCGGCGCCGGTGAAGGCAACCACCTTGCTCGCCTCGTCGATCATGCGGCGCAGGCTCTGGGCGTCAGTCATGATGTTTACTGGTTCACCGCCCGTTCGAGAAAGTCGAGACGGTCCTGGCCCCATAACAGCTCGCCTTCATAGATGTAGGTCGGCGCGCCAAAGACATTGCGCTCGATGGATTTGCTGGTGTCGGCGGCATAGATTTCGGGGATGTCGGCTTGTTCGGAGCGGGTTAGCAGAGCGTCGCCGTCGATACCCACATCGGCGCAGATTTCATGCAGGGTATGGCGGTCGCCGACGTTTCGTTCCTCGACCCAGACGGCGCGGAGAATGGCGTTGGTCAGGGGCCCCACATCGATACCGCTTTCCCGAGCGGCGATCACCAGATAGGTGGATGGCTCGTCGTCGGTGCCGAGAAAATACTTCGGCTCAAGGGTCAGGGGCATTTGCAGGAAATCGCGCCAGCGCTTGAGCTCGTTCATGCGGTTGATGCGGCGCTGGGGCGCGCGGGCGCCCAGGTGCAGCCCGCCGGAGACGGGGAAAATCTTGCCGAGATCAACCGGCCGGTAATTGATCGTGGCGCCGGCGGCCTTGGCGATGGCGTCGAGGCGCGGGCTGCCGAGATAGGTCCAGGGCGACAGCAGGGAGTAGTAGTAATCGATGGTTTTGGTCATGCCGCTTCCACCACGGGTTGGGCCAGGATCCACAGGCTGATCATGGTATAGCAGATCATCAACACCAGCATGGGGTACTGGCTGCGCATGGCGGCGGCCGGGCTATCGAACACGCGCAGCGCCGCCACGTGGGACAGATAGACCGCGATCATGTGGCCGGTGACGATGGTGATGACCGACGTCAGCCATACGAAGCGGGCGTTGATGATGGCGATGTTCATGCTGTAACCGGCGGTTCCGAACAAATCCCAGCCGTAGCCGAAAGGATCCGAGACCAGGGGAATGATGAGCTGACCGGCGAGCAGAATGAACGACAGGTAGTGGGCGATGTGGTAGGCGATGGCGATGGGCATGAGGTAAAGCACGAACAAGCAGGCGATCTCCAGGGTCGAGCGCCGGGCCTCGCCGGGCACCGTCCCGGCGGCCATGGCCATGAGCGCGGCGAACAGCAGAAACCCGCCGAAAAACACCAGCGGCGCGGCGACCAGGGCCACCGACTTGACGAAGGTCAGCAGGCCGATGCCTTGGTCTTGCACCCACAGCAGGGTCGGGCGCAGCCACATGGCTTCGCTGACCCAGCCGAGAATGGCGACCCAGGCCGGCGTCTCCATAAAGCCGTCGAAGGTCACCGTGGAGAGCAGCAGAATGACGAACACCACCATCGACGGGTGAATCGGCCGATCGGTCAGCAGGCCGACCGCGTACGGTCTGACATTCCATTCGAGCTTGCCGTCAACGGTCCGTACCTCCAGGGGCGCAAAGCGCGCGGCCAGACTGAAGGCGATAGCGAACGCCTCACCGTGTTGTAGCCAGACGTCGCGACGAAACAACACCATGCCGGCCCAGGTCAGGGCCGAGTAGAAGAAGATCATGACCGAAATATTGGCCGGTACGCCACCGCCGGACAACACCAACTCGGCCCAGACGAAACCGCCGAAGAAGGTTACCGCGGGCCACACGCCGAGCCACTTCGGGTAGGCGTAACCGCCCGACAACCAGGCTTCGGGCACGATGAGGCGCACCAGGGCGCCCGACCATCGGGCGATGGTGTCGATGGGGTTGATCAAGGCCCAGAAATTGCCGGCCAGGGCCGAGACAAACATCAGCCCGACCCACCAGATGACCCATACCAGGGTTGGCGCCAGGTTTCTTAGCTGGTCCTGGCTGCCCACATAGCCGGCGATGATGACCAACAGGTAGAGACCGACGAAAATCAGGCGGACGACGAACAACACCTGGTCGTGGGCCAGGAACCTGAACAACGGCCACTGCAGCAGATTGGTCCGTTGATAGTCACCATCCCCGCCCGGCGCATGGCGAAAGAACACCGCCAGGGCTACGAAGGACAGTCCCACCGCCGCGCCGGCACCTGATAGGTAGAGCCACAACGGCACCGGCAAGTCGTAGCGTTGAGCGAAGGCGTGGGCTTCCGCGATCGCTGGCACGGTGAGTGCAGCGACAAGAAGCAAGGCGAATATTCTCATCAATCGGGGTGAACTTCGAGGTAGGCAAACGGTGCGTGGCTGGCGCCGTCACCGTGGGAGACGATCGGAAAGCGACCCGTGGCGAACGCCTCGAAGGTCATTACGCCGCTTCCGCCGGCCTCGATCTCGATTTCTATGTCGTAGCCGTGGAGGTGGAGTTCGATCTCGCCGTCGCTCGACCAATGCAGTTCCACAGTGTCGCCTTCGATGACCCGGATGGTGGTCTCGGCATTGACAATCTTGGCGCCGCGCAGCGCGATCTCGAAGACCCGCGCCTCGTCGGCGCGGGCAGGCCGGGCAAACGCGCTCGCCGCCACGCTGCCGGCGCCGGTAACTAGGAAGTTTCGGCGGCTGATATTCATGTAATTCTTTCCGGATTTTGCCACAGGATGGCCGATGAGCGTGCGCCTGTCGATGCCTTCATT
>JAYGEF010000197.1:0-1508 GCA_046582535.1 Alphaproteobacteria bacterium | reverse complement strand
GCCACCTTGGCGAGGAACTTGTTGTAGCTCAGGCCGATGGAGGCGGTGATATGGATTTCGTCCTCGATGCGTTGGACCAGCGCCGCCAGGGTATGGGCAGGGCTGCCGCCGTGGACCTTCTCGGTGCCCGCGAGATCGAGGAAGGCCTCGTCGATGGACAGCGGCTCGACCAGCGGTGTCACGTCCCGCATCATCTCGCACACCTGGCGGCCGACGCGGCTGTACTTCTCCATGTTCGGCGAGATGACCACCGCGTCCGGGCAGCGCTTGAGCGCCTGAGCCATGGGCATGGCCGAGTGGATGCCGAATTTCCGGGCCTCGTAGGAACACGCCGCCACCACGCCCCGGTGACGGCCGCCGACCAGCACCGGCTTGCCTTTAAGGGAGGGGTCGTCGCGGGCCTCGACCGTGGCGTAAAACGCATCGCAGTCGAGATGGGCCATGGTCAGGCGGTCGAGTTCCGGGTGCACCACCAGGCGCCCGGAGCCGCAGGCATGGCAGGCCACGGGCGGCGCCAGGGAGTCGGCGGTGGTCAGGCAGTCGCGGCACAAATGGGACATGGGCGCTTGAGTTTACCGCGCCACAATGGCTATGTCGCTGGTGGCTATTAAATAACAGGCGGGTTGAATGACGCTCTACGGGCTGCTCGGTTACACCCACGGCTGGAACAAGCTGGTCACGGTAATGAGTCCCGAGGGCGACAGCGTTGTCCGCGCCGCCATCACCACGGCCGCCGACGATTTTTGGGTGGTTACCGGCGAGGGCTTGTTGACCCAGTATCACGCCAAGCGCCGGGGCGTTCTGCAACGGCTCATCGCCGACCACCACATCATCATCATCGACAAGCCGGCCTGGGACGCGAAAAAAACCGAGCTCGGCGACGCCGTTTTGGACTAGGGGCGCGGGCCGATGGAACTCTACGGCCACCTCGGCTGGTCTCACGGCGGCGCCCGGGTCATCACGCTCATGAGCCCCGACGGCGACAGCGCCGTAATTGATCGTCTCAAAGGAGAGACGGGTACGGCCCTGCTGTTCGCCGGTCCGGCCCAGCTACCTCATTACCATGTGCAGCAGGACGGTACCCTGGAGCGGCTGATCGATGCCCATTGCATCATCATTCTCGATTTCGTGGCATGGACAGCCAAGAAGGTCGAGCTGGGTGCAGTGATCTGGACCTAGTTGTGACGGCCCAGATCGCTGCCAATGCGCTCGGCTGGAAACCGCACTGTAACCGTGGTGCCAACGCCGACCTCGCTCTGCAGGTCCAGGGGTCCACCATGGAGCTCGGCCAGGGCCTTGGTCGGGGGCAGGCCGAGGCCGGTTCCCTGGTACTTGCGGTTGAGATCGCTGTCGACTTGCTGGAATGGCCTGAGTGCCCTGGGAATGTCTTCGGGGGCGATGCCGATACCCGTATCAGCGACCTGAAGCACGTAGCCGTCGTGTTCCCGATACCACGCCCGGGCGGTAACCTTGCCACCGGGAAGTGTAAACTTGATGGCGTTGGACAG
>JAYGEF010000076.1:0-4679 GCA_046582535.1 Alphaproteobacteria bacterium | reverse complement strand
GTATATCCGAGATCGATCCGGCAAATTCCGGTGCCCTGCTTATCGGCCCCATGCCGGCGCAAAAAGTTATTGCCAGCCAGGCCAGCACGACTCGCGAAACCGTGACCCGCGCCATCAGCCAGCTGGTCGCCGACGGCATCGCCGAGCGCAAACAGAAGAGCCTCTACATTCACGACCGCACACGGTTTGAACATCTCGCATCCGCGCTTGATCCCGACTGGGGTGAAGAGAGCGCCCGTTAATCACAAAATTGAATAGTCCAGGAGACCGAGCAAATGGCACAGGAACTGCCGACTCAGGCACGCGTGGTAATTATCGGCGGTGGTATCGCCGGCTGTAGCGTTGCCTATCATCTGACCAAGCTGGGTTGGACTGATGTGGTCCTGCTTGAGCGCAAGACACTGACCTCGGGCACCACGTGGCATGCCGCCGGTCTGGTTCGCGAGGTGCTTGGTGCCTACACCATGACGCGGCTGGCCCAGTATTCCATGCAATTGTTCAAGGGGCTCGAGGCGGAAACCGGTCAGGCCACCGGCTTGCAGCAGAATGGCAGTCTCGGTGTCGCCAACAACGAGGCGCGTTGGGAAGAGCACAAGCGCGGCGCCGACCTGGCCCGGGCCTCTGGCGTCGAGGTCCAGTTGGTGAGCCCCGGCGAGGCCAAGGAACTCTATCCGATCCTCAATGTCGATGATCTGCTGGGCGCCGTCTACTTTCCCAACGACGGACAGATCAATCCCGCCGATGTGACCATGGCCCTGGCTAAGGGCGCCCGCACCGGCGGCGCCAAGATATTTCAAAACGTCAAGGTAACGGCGGTTCACACCAAGGATGGCCGGGCGACCGGCGTCCGCACGTCCGATGGCGAAATCACGGCCGAGTTCGTCGTCAACTGCGCCGGCATGTGGTCCCGCGAGATCGGCCTGATGTGCTGTGTCAATATCCCGCTCCATGCCTGCGAGCACTTCTACGTGGTGACCGAACCGATTCCTGATCTGCCGGCCAACCTGCCGGTGCTGCGCGACATGGACAGTTGCGCCTATCACAAGGTCGACGCCGGCAAGCTGCTGATCGGCGCCTTCGAGCGCAACGCCAAGCCGTGGGGCATGGACGGTATTCCCGAGGATTTCGAGTTCGGTCAGTTGCCCGAGGACTTCGACCATTTCGCACCGGTGCTGGAAGGCGCCATGCACCGCAACCCGATCCTCGAGACCGCCGGCATCCAGACTTTCTTCAATGGTCCGGAGAGCTTCACGCCGGATGTCCGTTACATGATCGGCGAGGCACCCGAGGTCGATAATTTCTATATGCTGTGCGGCTATAACTCGGTCGGCATCCAGTCGTCGGGCGGCGCCGGCAAGGCCCTGGCCGAATGGATCGTCGGAGGCGAGCAGCCGTTCGATCTCGCCGACCTCGACATTCGCCGCATGCAGCCCCACCAGAACAATCGCAAGTATCTGCTCGACCGGGTCGGCGAGTCTCTCGGCCTGCTCTACGACATGCACTGGCCCTATCGCCAGCCGGTGACCGCGAGGGGCGTGCGGACCTCGGCGCTCCATGAACGCCTCGAATCGCGGGGCGCCTGTTTCGGCGAAGTCGCCGGCTGGGAGCGACCCAACTGGTACGCCCCGGAGGGCGTCGAGCCGGTCTATGAATACAGCTACAAGCGCCAGAACTGGTTCGACTATTCCGCCGCCGAGCATATGGCCATGCGCGAAGGGGTCGGCTTGCTCGACCAGACCTCCTTCGCCAAATACCTGGTCCAGGGCCGCGACGCCGAGGCGGCGCTGCAGAACATCTGCGCCAACGACGTGGGCGTCGAGGCGGACCGGCTGGTCTACACCCAGTGGCTTAATGACAAGGGCGGCATCGAGGCCGACCTCACGGTGCTGCGCATTGCCGAGGAGTCGTTCATGGTCATCACCGGGGCGCCGGCGGCGGTCCACGACCTCCACTGGCTGCGGCGCCATATTCCCAGCGACGCCAATGTCACCATCGCCGATGTCACCAGCGCTTATGCGGTGATCGGCGTTATGGGACCGAAGAGCCGCGACCTGCTGTCCAACCTGGTCGATGAAGACCTGGGCAACGACAATTTCCCGTTCGGCACGTCGCGTGAGATCGAGATGGGCTATGCCCGGGTCCGCGCCAGTCGCATTTCCTACGTCGGCGAGCTTGGCTGGGAGCTTTATATCCCGACCGACATGGCCCGCGGCGTGTTCGACGCCATCGCCGCCGAGGGCGAGAACCACGGCCTCAAGTTCGTCGGCATGCACGCCATGGACAGCCTGCGCATCGAAAAGGCCTATCGTCACTGGGGCCACGATATCACCTGCGAGGACACGCCTATCGAGGCCGGCCTGGGCTTTGCCTGCAAGCTGGGCACTCAAGTTCCCTTTATCGGCCGCGAGGTGATTGAGAAGCAGAAGGCCGAGGGCGTGACCAAGCGCATGGTCCAGTTCGCCCTCGAGGACCCTGAGCCGCTGGTCGACCACAACGAGCCGGTCTATCGCGATGGCGCCATGGTCGGCTATCTGTCGTCGGGCAACTACGGCCACTACCTGGGCAGCGCCATCGGCATGGGCTACGTCAATAACGCGGACGGCGTCAACGCGGATTTCGTCAAATCCGGGTCCTATGAAATCCAGATCGCCGGCGAACGCTTCGCCGCCAAGGCCAGCCTGCGGCCCATGTACGACCCGAAGAGTGAACGAATGAAGGTGTAGGCCGAAAAACGGGAAATCATGAGTCGGAACAATCAGTTGAGTCCTAATTGCACCACAATGAATGATTCCGTTTTGTTCTACTTTATCAAGTAAATTCAATAAGTTCTTGTACCGCGAGTCCGAGTCGCGTAAGTATTGCCTCCCCAATCGAGAAACAAAAAAACGAAGTCAGGGCGGGCGCACCATGTCTCATCCACCGGAACTGAGTCATTACAAGGTTATCTACGCGGATCCTCCGTGGACATTTGCCACTTACAGCAAAAAGGGTAAGGGGCGCAGTCCCGAGGCTCATTACGACTGCATGAGTTTCGATGCCATCAAGGAACTGCCGGTGGCCGACTGGGCGTCGAAGGACAGCATTTTGCTGCTCTGGGTCACCGACCCGCTGCTGCCCAAGGGGCTCGAGCTCCTCGACGCCTGGGGCTTCACCTACAAGACCGTGGGCTTTTACTGGGCCAAGCTCAACAAGGCGGGCTCGCCCCATGCCTATTCGGATAGGGATTTCTTTACCGGCATGGGATTCTGGACCCGGGCCAATCCGGAGCAATGCCTGCTCGCCACCCGGGGAAAGCCCAAGCGCATCGCCAAGGATGTGCGTCGTCTGGTCGTGGCGCCCCGCCGTGAGCACAGCCGTAAGCCCGATGAAGTTTACGAAAACATCGAACGCCTGGCCGATGGGCCATATTTGGAAATGTTTGCCCGATCGAGCCGCCAGGGCTGGGACTCATGGGGCAATCAGGAAGAACTTTTCGACCAGGGATCGGTCAAGACCCGGCGCTGGTCTTCGGACCTGAGCAAATCCAGGCCCCATCTTTAAGTGGTGAGCTGAGAGCCGGGATCAGCTTCCGGCCTGGACCTCTTCTTCTTCGGGAACGGTGGCGCCGCTTTCGTCGTTCGCAGCCGCCTCGGCCTCTTCCTCGGCCTTCATTTCCTTTAGCAGGTCACGAACTGTCATCATCGCTTCGTGGCGCGCGGTACAGCTGCAAGTCGCCTCTGACTTGACGACCTCGGTCTCCTCTTCACCGGCCAGCGATGCCGGAGCGCTGAACGCCAGCGCGGCCACGACTGCAAACGATGCCACTGTGATTTTCATCATGGCGCGAAATCCTTACTGAAATCCAGAATCTGGCTCTATTGAGGGCGTTTGGGCGGCTCCCGTCAACCGCTTTCACCGCGCGCATTGTAGCTCGTGAGACGAAGGGATAGGCTGCGCCCGTCGCTTATTCCCACAGGATTCCCCTATGCATAGCAACCTGACTGAGGCCCGTCCTTCGTTCGTCACCCATCTCGAATGCGGTTTGACCGGGGAGGCTTATGAGGCCGACACTCTTCATGGCCTGTCGCGGTCCGGAAGACCTCTATTGGTGCGCTACGACCTCGACGGTCTTGCTGCGGCTCTGGACAAAGCGACCCTGGCCCGGCGGCCACCGGACTTATGGCGCTACCG
The DNA here is from genome assembly GCA_046582535.1 of Alphaproteobacteria bacterium. Classification (GTDB taxonomy): domain Bacteria; phylum Pseudomonadota; class Alphaproteobacteria; order JAAXGF01; family JAAXGF01; genus JAYZAP01. The sequence goes on along the minus strand of JAYGEF010000076.1, from coordinate 509 downwards.
CGAATTCCTGCCGGTGCGGCGGCCCGAGAACGTGGTCTCCCTGGGCGAGGTTATGACGCCGATAATCGCTACGCCCGCCATGGGCGAGGGGCTTCATGTCAAGGACGAGGGGCGCCTGCCCACGGGCTCGTTCAAGGCCCGCGGTCTGGTTATGGCAGTGTCCATGGCCAAGGAACTGGGCGTCACCCGCATGGCCATGCCGACCAACGGTAATGCCGGCGCCGCCATGGCCGCATACTGCAGTCGGGCGGGCATTGAATCCTATGTCTTCTGTCCCGACGACACGCCGGAGATCAATATCTCGGAGATCGCCTACCAGGGCGCCAAGGTCTATCGGGTCAACGGGCTGATCAACGACTGCGGCAAGATAGTCGGCGCCGGCAAGGAAGCCATGGGCTGGTTCGACACCTCAACCCTCAAGGAGCCCTACCGCATCGAAGGCAAGAAGACCATGGGCCTGGAACTGGCCGAGCAATTCGGCTGGGAATTGCCCGACGTGATCTTCTATC
>JAYGEF010000060.1:0-4079 GCA_046582535.1 Alphaproteobacteria bacterium | reverse complement strand
GGGCGCCTTCGCCGCCGCCTTCGTGCCGATGTTCTCGGGACGGCTGGAGAGCGACGGCAGAGAGGCCGCGCGAGTCTTCGCCGAGCAGGTGCTGGCCGTACTGATCGGCGCCCTGCTGGCTTTCACCGTGGCGGTTGAGATCGCCATGCCGGGGCTGATGCACCTGATCGCGCCGGGCTTCGCGGATAATCCGGACCAGTTCGAGCTTACCGTGCTGTTTACCCGCATCACTTTCCCCTATCTGCTGTTTATGGCCCTGGTGGCGTTGCTCGGCGGCGTGCTCAACTCTCTATACCACTTCGCGGCGGCGGCGGCGGCGCCGATCCTGCTCAATGTGGTGCTGATCGGCGCTCTGCTCGGGTTTGCCGATGCCGGAGCGACGCCCGGCCATGCCCTGGCCTGGGCCGTGGCCATGGGCGGGGCCGGCCAGTTCATCCTGATGATGGTCGCCTGTCATCGCGCCGGCATGGCCTTGCGCCTGTCCCGACCGCGCCTGACACCGGCGCTGCGCAAACTCCTGCGCCTCATGGTGCCGGCCGGGCTGACCGCCGGGGTGCACCAGGTCAACCTTTTGGTCGGCACCATCGTGGCCACGCTGCAGGGCGGCGCCGTGTCCTATCTCTACTACGCCGACCGGGTCAACCAACTGCCCCTCGGCGTCGTCGGCGTTGCTGTCGGCACCGCCCTGTTGCCCATGCTGTCACGGTCCCTGCGCGCCGGCGAAGAGGCGGCGGCCATGGATCACCAGAACCGCGCCATCGAGGTCTCCCTGTTATTCGCCCTGCCGGCGGCGGTGGCCCTGATGATCATCGCCGGGCCGATTATCACCGTGTTGTTCGAGCATGGCGCCTTCGGTCCGGCCGAGACCGAGGCCACAGCCTGGGCCCTGGCCGCCTTCGCCCTGGGCCTGCCCGCCTATGTGCTGGTCAAGGTGTTGCTGCCCGGCTTCTTTGCTCGTGAGGATATGACGACCCCGTTCCATATTTCCATCGCCGCGGTGGTCGCCAACATCGTCCTCACGGTCGGGCTGTTCCCCGTCATCGGCCATGTGGGCATCGCCCTGGCCACGGCCTTGTCGTCGACGCTCCAGGCGGTGCTGTTGTGGTTGGTGCTGCGGCGCCGGGGCTATCTGGTGGCGGATGAGCGCCTGCGCGCGCGCCTGCCCCGCACCCTGGCCGCCGCCCTGATCATGGCGGCCGTGCTGTGGTTTCTCGCCGATGTCTTGGCCGCCCCCGTGGCGGGCCCCCTGGTTTCGCGTATCGCGGCGCTGGCCGGCCTGGTCGCTGGCGGCCTTGTAATATTCGCCGCCGCCGCCCACCTCTTGGGTGCCGCCCGGCTCAACGAACTGCGCGCCACCCTGGGGCGGAGCGAGTAATGGCTATAGCGAATTGACACGTGTAACGTTACGCAATACATATATTCACGGCTATCGGTAGTATCCGCCACAAAGCGCTCAAACGGCTCTACGACGATGACAATCCCCGTGGCCTTCCCGCCGCCCAAGTTGAGAAGGTCAGGGATGTCCTCACGGCGTTACAGGAGGCCGCCGAGCCGGCCGATGTTGGTCTCTTTCCAGGCTGGCGCCTGCATCGTCTTACAGGCAATTTTAATGGCGTTTGGAGCGTCACGGTGACCGGTAACTGGCGGATTATTTTTCGTTTCGAGGATGGCCAGGCTTTCGAGGTTGATTTCGTGGACTATCATTAGAAGGACGGGATCATGGTAATGAAGAATCCATCTCATCCCGGCGTACTGATCCGCCGTCAGGTGATCGAGCCTCTGGGATTGACTGTCACTGGTGCCGCCAAGGCACTGGGTGTGACCCGCCCGGCGCTCTCCAATCTGCTCAACGGCAAGGCGTCCCTGTCGCCCGACATGGCAATTCGCATGGAGAAGGCGTTTGGTCCCAGCATGGAGCATCTGATGCGCATGCAGCTTGCCTATGACGTGGCGCGGGCCCGAGCATCGGTTGACCGAATCGATGTTCAGCCGTACCAGCCCGCTTGACCGTGCCACCCCTGCGGGCCATAACCCACGACCCTTATTTCGCCTCCCGTTACCAGTGAGATTTTCGTCATGAACCGTATCTTCTCGGGCATCCAGCCCACCGGCAATCTCCACCTGGGTAATTACCTGGGGGCGATCCGCAATTGGGTCGGATTGCAGGACGAGTTCGAGTCGATCTACTGCATTGTCGATCTTCACGCCATAACCTTGCCCCAGGATCCGGCCGAGCTGCGCCGCAACCTACGCGAAGTCACCGCCGGCATCGTTGCCGCCGGTATTGATCCGTCTCGCTGCACCCTGTTTGCCCAAAGCGCCGTGGGCGCTCACAGCGAGCTCGCCTGGCTGCTCGCCTGCCAGACGCCGCTGGGCTGGCTCAACCGCATGACCCAGTTTAAGGAGAAGGCGGGCAAGCATCGCGACAACGCCGGCCTCGGGCTGTATTCCTATCCGGTGCTCATGGCCGCCGATATTCTGGTTCACAAGGCGACCCACGTGCCCGTGGGCGACGACCAGAAGCAGCATCTCGAGCTTGCCCGCGACATCGCCGGCGCCTTCAACAGCCAGTTCGGCGTCGAATGTTTCCCGCTGCCCGAGCCGCAGATCTTCGGCGCCGCGACGCGCGTGATGAGCCTGCGCGACGGCCAGAACAAAATGTCGAAGTCCGATGCGTCGGACTATTCGCGCATCAACATGACTGACGATAGCGACACTATCGCCCTCAAAATCCGCAAGGCACGGACCGATCCAGATGCTCTTCCCGGCACGCCGGATGGCCTCAAGGAACGGCCTGAGGCGGCCAACCTGGTGGGCATCTATGCGGCCCTCGAGGGCACCACCGCCGAGGCGGTCTGCGCCAAGTACGAAGGCCGGATGTTCTCCGCCTTCAAGCCCGATCTGGCCGATCTGGCGGTCTCGGTATTGGCGCCCATCGCCGCCGAGATGACCCGTCTGATGGACGATCCGGGCCACATCGACGGCATTCTCGCGGCCGGCGCCGAGCGCGCCACCGCCACCGCCCATAAGACCATGGCCGAAGTTCACGGTATCATGGGTCTCGGCCCGGCGGCGGATTTATGACCGATCAGCAGGCCTTGCCGTCACCGCCGGGCTATGGGCTCAAGGCCCTGGGCGTGGTGGTGGCGTTGCTGTTGCTCTATTACCCCCTAGGCATGATCTGGGTGCACCGGATCGACGCCGACCCCGACTTCTCGCCACCGGCGGACAGCCTGGCGCCGGGCAAGAGCCGGGCGGTGGCCATGGCTCAGGCCCTGGTCGATCGCGAGGTCAACCGGCACCGCTGGACCGCCAATGATCCATTCTTCCTGCCGGCGGCGGCGCTCGACAACATGCCCAACTTCCAGCAGGGCATCGTCGCCGCGGTGTCGCGCTTCACCATCGAGCTGACCGACCAGATATCGCGCACCCGAGGCTCCAGCGAGGTCGATCCCGATCTCGACAAGGCGCTTGGCCTGCTCAAGTACCCCGGCACGGTGTGGATTTTCGATTTCGACACGTCCTGGGCGCCCACGGCGCCGTCGGAATCCCAGTACCGCGCCGCCGTGCGGTCCCTGGCCAGCTACAACGAACGGCTTGCCGAGGGCAATGCCATGTTCGAGCGCCGGGCCGACAACCTGTTAGCGACCCTCGATCGGGTGGCCGCCGATATCGGCTCGTCGTCGGCCGCTATCGACCGCCAGATCAGGGAGCACGGCGGCGTTTTCGACCTGCACGCCGACGATCTGTTCTATTCGGTCAAGGGCCGGCTTTACGCCTACTACCTGATCCTCGGCGCCCTGGCGGTGGATTTCGGCGGTATCATCAAGGCGCGCGACCTGGGCCCGGCCTGGACCCGCATGCTGGCCAGTTTTCGCGCCGCCATCGAACTCGAACCCTGGGTTATCCTCAACAACACGCCCGATGCCCAATTCCTTCCCAGCCATCTCAGCGCCCAGGGCTTTTATCTGTTACGGGCCCGTACCAAACTTCGCGAGATTACCAATATCCTATTGAAATAGTGGCGTTTTCATTACGAGTCATCGCCGCGCGGCAACGCCGTGGTTGCGCTGGGCCGT
>JAYGEF010000028.1:0-1848 GCA_046582535.1 Alphaproteobacteria bacterium | reverse complement strand
CCGGCCCAGGTGAAGTAATTAATTTCTCCGCCCGCCCGGGCCGTCCCCGGTGCGAAAGGCACGGTGACCGCCGCCAGGCCGGCGGCTGACAGGGCCTTGTTGAAGTCGCGGCGGGTCATTGTCCCAGCCGCCAGCTTGTCGAGAAATTCGTTCTTTTCCATGACTGCACTCCCGTTGTTGTGTTCAATTCCGCAAAATCAGTGAGACGTTACCACAGGGCGGATAGGGAGCAAATCAAGGGACAGTAGCGAAAACTATCTTAGGACTTGCCGTCGGACTCCTTGCTCGGCATGTCGATGACCCGGCCGCCATCGGTTTTCGAGTCGAAGTTGTAGCCCTTGCGAATTTCCACATTGCGGGCGATGACGTCGAGGCAGGCCACATCTGTAGGGTCCGGGGTCACCGGCTCGGCGTATTTCAGGGCCAGGCTGCGATAGGTTTCAAGCTCGTTGGGGATCAGTTGCCCCTCAAGGGCTGAAACGGCGTCGAGCCGCTCCTTGAAGGCGGCATAGATGACGATATTTAAGGCCATGGCTCAGAGCGTCCCGGCTGCGTCGCTGGCGGAGACCACCGTGGCGTAGGCCTGCCCCAAAGCGCCCATGAAGGCGGCATGGAACTGGGCGGCGGGCACCACGGTGCCCTCGAAGCTCATGTCCAGGGTGGCGCAGGCGTCGCGCACAACCGTACAGTCGAAGCCCATGTCCTTGGCGGCGCGGGTCGTGGCGTCGATGCACATATGGCTCATGGCGCCGACGATTATCAGGTCGGTAATGCCGTCATCGCGCAGCTTGGCCTCCAGGCCCGTGCCCAGGAAGCTGTTGGGCGCGTTCTTTTCGGTCACCGGTTCGCCGGCTTCGGGCGTTACCGTGCCGTTGATTTCGCTGCCGACCGTGCCGGGCACGAAAAAGCCGGCGTCATCCTCAAGTGAGAGATGGCGCACGTGGAAAATCGGCAGGGATTTCTCGCGGAATGTCGCCAGCAGGCCGGCCGCCTTGGCGGCGGCGTCGGTCATGCCGGAAAGGGCCATGGGCCCGCCGGGGAAGTAGTCGTTCGGAATATCGACCAGAAGCAATGCGGTTGTCATTCTATGGCTCTCCCTTGGCCCTATCGCCTGCCCGACCTTACCACATTGGTTGTCGCCATAGCGGCAAAGCTGCTACATCGGAGAGGCGACGAATTGAACCGCGGGGGAATGCAAATTATGGCGGATTTCGATATCGAGGTAGTGCCGCTCAGCGACCGCCTAATTCATTTTTATTGGGGCCGTCACCCGGAACACGCCAACTTTAACATGCGGGTTGGTGGCGGCAATCACGTCATCCACCACGGCGACAGCGCCATTGTTATCGACACCATGTGCATCCCCGGCCAGGGCCAGTGGGTGAAAGACTACATGACCGAGACCCACGGGATCGAGAATTTCACGGTGGTTAGTACACACTGGCACTCGGATCATATTGTCGACAACGCGGTCTTCCGCCATGACCGCATCATCGGCCACAGCCTGACCCGCGAGCTGATGCTCGAGCACAAGGACAGCCTCGAGAATTCCACGGCCGCAGGCAGCCCGGCGTTTGCCGTGGTGCCGCCATCCATCACCTTCGAAGGTCGCATGGACCTGTGGCTTGGTGACCTGAAGGTCGAGTTGCACGAGTTCGGCGTCCACGAGCGCGGCCATATCGCCGTGGTCATTCCCGATGACAAAACGCTGATCGCCGCCGATATGCTGGAGGATCCCATTTGCGTCATGAACCTCGACAATTTGCCGGCTGAATTTCAGCTGCGCGAGTTCGACCGCATGATGACCCTGGATGTGGATCACATCTACGCCACCCACTGCACCCTGGA
>JAYGEF010000478.1:0-6907 GCA_046582535.1 Alphaproteobacteria bacterium | reverse complement strand
AGGCAAGCTCCAGCGTGTTGGTCACATCACGCGTCTTCATGGTCGAACACAGCTTCCATGCAATGATATAACGAGAGTAATCATCAAGGATGGTTGATATCCTGTACGGCCCTTGACCCAACCCTCTCGGGAGGATACTATGCACCGGTAGCTCGTCCCCGAGACGAGATGTCCTCTTTCTCCGAGAGGACCTGCCTCCCAGCAAAGCCCCGCGCAGCCCCCGCTCGCGGGGTTTCCTTTTTGTGGTGCAGCCAAATTGCTGTTCGGTCATACGGGTCACTCTAGTGCCGCCGCTCTCCGACCGCTGACGATCCACGCTCACGACATCGACAACGCCGGCAGCGGCGGCACGGGTGACGATCTGTTCGTGTTTCGCGACGGCGACGGCGCCGATACCATCATCGATTTCACCGCGGTACAGGCGGCGGCGTCCCAGGTCGGCGACGACACCCTGCTCGACTTCGGCGGCGGCGATACGGTCACCCTCATCGGCGTCGACGTCGCCAGCCTCGATGCGGACGACTTCCTGATTTGATTTGGCGCCCTGCTCGCCATTGACAGGCGGCGGGCGGCGGATCACCGTTATTCGGTGACGGATTTAGGGAGGCAGCCATGGACCAAGCGCACCATCCAGAACGAACCATCATTCGCGCGGTCGGCCTTGATGACGGCCGTGTAACGGTCAACTGGGAGGACGGTCACGAAAGCCGGTTTCACCCGGTGTGGCTGCGCTACAACTGCGATTGTGTGGACTGCGGCCAGACTGACAAAGGACTGAGATCGCTGCGGCTTACGGATATTCCGCGCGATATCGCGGTGACCACGGCGGCGATCCATGGTGAAGGCAGGCTCGCCCTGACCTGGTCCGATGGCCATGGCGCCCGGTTCGAGCCCGGCTGGCTCCGGGCTTGCTGTTATTCTTCGGCCGAGCGCGAATACCGCCGCTTAAAACCCAAACTGTGGGGCCCCGAACTCTCGGGCGCCATGCCGCGCTGCGACTACCACAGGGTGCGGGCTGACGCGGCCGAGCATCTGCGCCTGCTCGAGCATCTGCGTGACTACGGTTTTGTGCATTTGCGCGGCGCCCCCATCGGCCCCGAAGCCTCCCAGGAAATTACCGATCTGGTCGGCACCGTGCGGGTCACCAACTACGGCTCGTCATACGACTTCATTGCCAAGCCGACGCCCCTGGTCCAGGGCGATACCGGCACCAAGCTCGAACCCCATACGGACGAGCCCTACCGCTATTCGCCGCCGGCCATTACGTTCTTTCAGGTCTTCAAGGCCAGCGAGGACGGCGGCGGCGCTTCGATCCTGGTCGATGGCTTTCGGGTCGCCGAGGTATTGCGCGCACGCGACCCGGATGCGTTTCATATGTTGAGCCACGCGCCCCAGACCTTTCACCGCGACATCAGCAGCGACCGCACCGAGAGCGATGCCCGGGACTTCCGCTGCGCCGCGCGCATATTTAGTCTCGATTTCGAGGGCAATCTGGCCGGTTTCCGCCTGCTCGACCGCGGCGCCGGGCCGCTCGATCTGCCGGCGCACATGATCGAGCCCTATTTTGACGCCCTTCGCAGTTTGTTGGAGATTCTCTACGACGAAGCCGAACAGCTCTCCGTGCCGCTGGTCACGGGCGATGTGCTCATATTCAACAATCAGCGGGTGCTCCATGGTCGCGAAGCCTTCGACCGGGGCGAGGCCGGCCGTCATCTGCGCACCAGCAATGTGGATCTTGACGAGTTTCACTCGCGGCTGCGTGTGTTGTCGCGTCGCCTGGGCCGTGATAGCGCCGAAATGAATTTGCCCGCGGGGGCGACCGCTTAACCGAGGGCCTGGTCAAGCGCCGCCAGCACCGCGTCGCCCATTTCACTGGTTGAGACCTTTGGGCCGCCGGGGCGGGCAATATCGGCGGTGCGGACGCCGCCGTTAAGGGTGTTTTCCACGGCCCGTTCCAGCATCTCTCCATCATTCGCGCGGCCGAGGCTGTGGCGCAGCATCATGGCGATGCTGAGGATGGCGGCCAGCGGGTTGGCGATACCCTGGCCGGCGATATCGGGGGCGGTGCCGTGGACCGGCTCAAAGAGGGCGTGGCCCCGGCCGTCGCCGTCAACCGCGCCCAGGGACGCTGACGGCAACATGCCCAGGGAGCCGGTAATCATGGCCGCCCCGTCGGACAGAATATCGCCGAACAGATTGTCGGCCACCACCACGTCGAACTGGGCCGGGGCGCGCACCAGCTGCATGGCGCAGTTGTCGGCATAAAGATGAGATAGCTCTACGTCAGGAAACGACTCGGCGCCCAGGCGGCTGACGGTTTCGCGCCACAGGATGCCGCTTTCCATGACATTGGCCTTGTCCACGGAACACAGCTTGCCGCGGCGTCCCCGGGCCAGCTCGAAGGCGGCACGGGCGACTCGTTCGATTTCCGGCGTGGTGTAGACCTGGGTATCGACACCCCGGCGAACACCGTTGCCGAGGTCCTCGATGCCGCGCGGTTCGCCGTAATAAATGCCGCTGGTCAGTTCGCGAACGATGATGAAGTCCACGCCCTGGATCGTTTCAGGTTTCAGGGTCGAGGCGTCGGCCAGGGCCGGAAACGGCCGAATCGGGCGCAGATTGGCGTAGAGGTCGAGCTCCCGGCGCAGGCGCGACAGGCCGCTCTTGGCCTCGGGTCCGCCGGCGATGTCCAGGTTGTCCCATTGCGGCCCGCCCTCGGCACCGACCAGCACCACATCTGCGTCGCGAGCGGCGGCCATGGCCTGATCCGTGAGAAAGGCGCCGTGGCGGTCATAGCTGCAACCGCCCATGAGGTCCTCGGTAATATGCAGCGCCAGGCCGCGCCGGTCGGCGAACCATCCGATCACCCGCAGGGCCTCGGCGATCACCTCTGGGCCGATGCCGTCACCGGCCAATACCAGCAAGCTTCCAGCGTTGTGGTTCATGACATCAAGACCTATACCAGCGGCCGCCGTATTGGTAGGTTTGTCATGTCGTCAGTGAAGTGCCAAAGCCGTTGACAGCGGGCATTTCACGGGTATAGTGCCGCCCTCTCCGGCAGACGGATTTTCAGGCCCTCGCTGCGCGTTGCGCGGCTGTCGGACAGATGGGTCACCAACGGGTTCGAGACATGTACGCAGTTATTAAAACCGGTGGGAAGCAATACCGGGTCGCCGCCAACGATGTCATCAAGGTCGAGAAGCTTGAGGGCGAGGCCGGCGCGACGATCGAGCTCGATCAGGTATTGATGCTGGGCGAGGGTGCCGACACCACCGTTGGCGCGCCGTTGGTCGATGGCGCCAAAGTGGTCGCTACGGTGCTTGAGCAGACCCGCGCCGACAAAATTCTGGTATTCAAGAAAAAGCGCCGCAAGAAGTATCGCCGCACCAAGGGACATCGCCAGGACATCACCGTTCTGCGCATCACCGACGTGCTGGCCGCCGGCGCCAAAGCCGCCAAGCCCAAGGCCGCGGCCAAGCCCAAGGCAGCGCCGAAGCCCGAGCCCGAAGCCAAGGTAGAGGATACGGCTGCCGAAGCAGCACCAGAGAAGGCCGCGCCCAAGAAGAAGGCAGCGGCCAAGAAGCCGGCAGCGAAGAAGCCCGCGGCCAAGAAGCCGGCAGCGAAGAAGCCCGCGGCCAAGAAGCCGGCGCCTAAGAAATCCACCGAGGAGAATTCCTGATGGCCCATAAAAAAGCAGGCGGCAGTTCACGCAACGGCCGTGATTCAGCGGGCCGCAGGCTCGGCGTCAAGAAATCAGGCGGCCAGGCGGTCCTCGCCGGCAACATCATCGTGCGCCAGCGCGGCACCAAGATACGTGCCGGCGTCGGCGTCGGTGTCGGCCGCGACCATACCCTGTTCGCGCTGACCGTTGGTCGGGTCAAGTTCACTCGCCACCGCGGTTATCGGGCCAAGGCATCCGTGGTGCCGTCGGTGCCGCCGGGCTGAACCCCCCGACAATTGCCCGATTGTTTGGGGGGAATGGCATGCCATTCCCCCTTATTCATTTAGGGCTCAATTCGGGCGCCCACGGAAGGCATTCCGAATCGAGCAGCAGCCATGAAGTTTATCGACGAGGCCAAAGTAAATATCCGAAGCGGCAAGGGCGGTGACGGCAGCGTCAGCTTCCGCCGTGAGAAGAATATCGAGTACGGCGGCCCCGACGGCGGCAACGGCGGCCATGGCGGCGACGTGGTGGCGATCTGCGTCGCCGGCCTCAATACCCTGATCGATTTCCGCTTTCGCAAACATTTCAAGGCCAAGACCGGCGGTGGCGGGGCCGGCCGCCGGCGTAGTGGCGCCGGTGGCGACGACGCCGAGCTTATGGTCCCCGCCGGCACCCAGGTCTTTGCCGACGACGGCGAGACCCTGATCGCCGACTTGGTCGAAATCGGCGATCGCGCGGTGCTGGCCCGGGGCGGCGAGGGCGGCCGGGGAAATCACCACTACAAATCATCGACCAATCGGGCGCCGCGCCGCGCCGATGCGGGTGGTCCGAGCGAAAACCGCGACATCGTCATGCGCCTGCGGCTGATTGCCGATATCGGCCTGATCGGCCTGCCCAACGCCGGCAAGTCGACATTTCTGGCCGCGGTCTCCCGGGCGCGGCCGAAAATCGCCGATTACCCGTTCACCACCCTGACGCCCCAGCTTGGCGTGGCGCTGCTCGACAATCGCGATCTGGTCATCGCCGATATTCCCGGCCTCATCGAAGGCGCCCATGAAGGCATCGGCCTGGGCGATCGTTTCCTCGGCCATGTGGAGCGTTGCAAGGCCCTGTTGCACCTGGTCGACGGCACCGCCGATGATGTGGCGGCGGACTATCACACCGTGCGCGGCGAGCTCGAGAAATACCGCCATGGGGTCGCCGAAAAGACCGCCGTGGTGGTGCTCAACAAATGCGACGCCCTGACCGATGACGAAATCGCCGAGCGCCGCGATCAGCTTGCCGAGGCTTGCGGCGGCGCGGTGATGGTCATGTCCGGGGTTACCGGCGCCGGCGTGCCCCCGGTAATGCACGCCCTGTTCGCCCTGGCGGCCGTTCCCGTTGAGGATTCCGAACCCGTCGAGGTGGCGTCGTGAAGGCGCGTATGGAGAGTGCCAAACGGGTCATCGTCAAGATCGGCTCGGCCCTGCTGGTCGATGGTGACAGCGGCAAGATTCATCGCCAATGGCTCGACGCCCTGGCCGATGATGTGGCCGCCATGCGGGCGCGCGGCCAGGAGGTGGTCATCGTCTCTTCGGGCGCCATCGCCCTGGGACGTCGCCGTCTCGGCCAGAATTCAGGGCGCGCGCTCAAGCTTGAGGAAAGTCAGGCGGCGGCGGCTTGCGGTCAGATCAGGCTGGCCCACGCCTATGAAGAAACCCTGGTGCGCCACGATCTGGCGGCGGCTCAGGTGCTGATCACTCTTGGCGATACCGAGGAACGGCGGCGCTATCTCAATGCCCGCACCACTATCGATACTCTGTTGCGTCTTGGTGCCGTGCCGGTGATCAACGAAAACGATACCGTGGCCACCGCCGAGATCCGCTTCGGCGCCAACGACCGCCTGGCCGCCCGGGTGGCCCAGATGGTCAGCGCCGATCTGATGATCTTACTGTCGGATATTGACGGGCTCTACACCACCGATCCCCGGGTCGATCCGGAGGCCGCGTTCATTTCCGAAGTCCAGGCGGTCACCGCCGAAATCGAGGCCATGGCCGGGCCGGCCAACCCGCTCGACGGTTCCGGCGGCATGGTGACCAAACTGGCGGCTGCCAAGATCGCCACCGCGGCGGGCTGCGACATGATTATCGCCGACGGCGCCGGCCTGAACCCGCTGGCGGCTATCGCCAGTGGCGCGCGCTGCACCCGGTTCATTGCCCAGTCCAACCCCAAGACCCTGCGCAAGCAGTGGATCGCCGGCAGTCTCAGCCCCAGCGGCAGCCTGATCATCGACAGCGGCGCCGTGGCCGCCCTGGCGCGCGGCACCAGCCTGCTGCCAGCTGGGGTGACGGCGGTGGACGGCGAGTTCAGCCGGGGCGACGCGGTCAGCGTCAAGGGCCCCGACGGGACCGAGGCGGCGCGGGGCCTGAGCGCCTATTCGGCGGCCGATGCGCGGCGTATCGCCGGTTACAAAAGCCGTGATATCGAAGGTCTTCTCGGCTACCGTGGCCGCGAGGAAATGATCCACCGCGACGATCTGGTGCTGGTTTAGGACTGGCCCTGGCCCGGGAGGAACCCATGACCGCAATGAATTCCATCGAGACCTTAACCAGCGATACGGGCATGGCCGAAATCGGTGCCCGCGCCCGCGCCGCCAGCGCCGTTCTCGCCCTTGCCTCACCAGGGTCGAAGAACGCGGCTCTTGAAGCGGCGGCGGCGGCGATCCGCGAGGATCGCGAGGCGCTTCTCGCGGCCAATGGCGAAGACGTGGCCGAGGCTACGGCACGAAGCCTCACCGGCGCCATGATCGACCGTCTGGTGCTCAACGACGAGCGCATCGAGGCCATGGCCACCGGCCTTATGGACATCGCCACCTTCGACGATCCCATCGGCGCCGTCATGGCTGCCTGGGAGCGACCCAACGGCCTGAAAATTCAGCGCCTGCGGGTGCCCCTCGGGGTTATCGGGGTGATCTATGAATCCCGGCCCAACGTCACTGCCGACGCCGGCGGCCTGTGCCTCAAGTCGGGCAATGCGGTAATCCTGCGCGGCGGCTCCGAAAGTTTCCGCTCGTCGACCGCCATCGCCGCCTGTCTGGCGCGCGGTTTGGCGGCGGCCGGCCTGCCTGAGGGCTGTATTCAGCTGGTGCCGACCCGCGACCGTGCGGCGGTCGGCGAGATGCTGGCCATGGCCGATACCATCGACGTCATCATCCCGCGCGGCGGCAAGGGACTGATCGAGCGGGTCGCCGCCGAGAGCCGTATT
>JAYGEF010000392.1:0-3938 GCA_046582535.1 Alphaproteobacteria bacterium | reverse complement strand
GCGAAAATATCGCCGTGACGCCGGGCAAGGTGGTCTATCAGAACGACCTCATACAGCTTCTGCAGTACGAGCCGGCGACCAAGCAGGCCTACAAAAGGCCATTGATGATCATCCCGCCGTGGATCAACAAATATTATATTCTCGACCTGCGGCCCAAGAATTCGTTCATCAAATGGGCCGTGGCGCGGGGCTATACGGTGTTCGTGCTGTCCTGGGTCAATCCCGACACCAAGCTCGCCGCCAAGTCGTTCGCCGACTATCTCCACGAAGGCCCTCTGGCGGCGCTTGACGCCATCGAGCAGGCTACGGGTTCATCGGACATCACCGCCATCGGCTATTGTCTCGGCGGCACCCTGCTGGCCTGCACCATGGCCTACATGGCGGCCAAGGGTGACGACCGTATCAAGGCGGCGACCTATTTTGCCTCCATGGTAGATTTCGCCGAACCCGGCGATCTCGGCGTCTTCATCGACGAGGAACAACTCGCCTCTCTCGACGAACGCATGGCAGAGAAGGGCTATCTCGACGGCAAGGCCATGGCCAGCACCTTCAGCATGATGCGGTCCAACGACCTGGTGTGGTCGTTCGTGATCAACAACTATCTGCTGGGCAAGGACCCCTTCCCCTTCGACCTGCTCCATTGGAATTCGGATTCGACACGCATGCCGGCGACCATGCACAGCTTCTATCTGCGCAAGATGTATATGGAAAACGCCATGGTGGATCCCGGCGGCATCACCCTTGACGGCGTGGCCATCGACTTGCGCAAGATCGAGACGCCGAGCTACGTGCTGTCGACCCGGGACGATCATATCGCGCCGTGGACCTCGACCTACGCGGCAACCCAGCTTTATTCCGGTCCGGTGCGGTTCGTGCTGGCCGCGTCAGGCCATATCGCCGGCGTCATCAACCCGCCCGAGGCCAAGAAGTACAGCCACTGGATAGGGCAGGACCAGCCGGCATCGCCGGAGACCTGGCTTGAAGACGCCGAGGAAGTCGCCGGCTCGTGGTGGGGCGATTGGCACAAGTGGAACGCGGGCCATGCCGGCAAGAAAGGCCCGGCGCGCACGCCCGGCGACGGCAAACTCACAGTTATCGAAGACGCCCCCGGCAGCTACGCCAACCAGCCGGCGGAGTAAACCTAAGACTTGCCCAGCCTGGCGATCTCGGCCGTATAGTCCTCGCCGAGTTCGGTGTACTCGGGCACATAGGAGGCGTACTCGGCGATTTCCTCAGGCGTCAGGTCGCGCATCTTGCCGGCCGGCCGACCGGCCCAAAGCTCGCCCGACGGCACCCGCTTGCCCGGCGTCACCATGGCGCCGGCGGCGACCATGGCGTCGCTTTCGACCACGGCATTATCCATGACCATGGCATGCATGCCGATGAACGCGCGGTCCTCGAGGTGACAGCCGTGAATCAACGCCATGTGACCGATGGTGACATCGGCGCCGATGTAGGTCGGGATGGCGCCCGACCCACTGTTGGTATGGATCACCGAGCCGTCCTGGACGTTGGAGCGGGGACCGATATAGACCGTGTTGTCATCGGCCCGCACACTGCAGCCGAACCACACGTTGGCCGCCGCGCAAATCTCCACGAGACCGACGATCGCCGCGGTCGGCGCGACAAACGCGCTATCGGCAATCTTGGGCCATTGCCCGCGATAGGGCAGAATCAATCCGCTCAACAATTTTCTCCGTGCATTCAGCGATGCGCCCAGGACTTGATCTCGGCGTCGTTCGGCGCATCCCGGTAGTCCCGGGAGAGTTCCACGTAATGGGGGGCGTAGCTGGTGTATTCGGCGATTTCTTCGTCGCTCAGGTCGCGCAGTTTCTTGGCCGGCCGGCCGGCCCAGATTTCGCCGGCGGGGATGCGCTTGCCTTCGGTGACCAGGGCGCCGGCCGCGACCATGGCGGTGCTTTCGACGATGGCATCGTCCATTACCGTCGCCTGCATACCAACGAAGCTGCGGTCTTCCAGCCAGCATCCGTGGATCAGGCACATGTGGCCAACGGTGACATGGGCGCCCACATGGGTCGGTCCGCCGCCGCCGATATGCATCACGGTGCCGTCCTGGATATTGCTGGCCTTGCCGACGATGACCGCCCGGGTCTCGCCGCGCAGGGAACAGCCAAACCAGATATTGGCATCCTCGGCGATTTGAACGTCGCCAATGATCGCGGCCGTGGGGGCGATGTAGGCCGTGGGATGAATTTGCGGCGCCAAATTGCGCCACGGCAGGATTGTTGGTTTCATGGGAATTCTCTTACGACATTGTTGGCGCTGGATCGAGTCCCGCGTCTTCATCAAGGCCACACATTAGATTCAGGTTCTGCACCGCCTGGCCCGAGGCCCCTTTGCCCAGGTTGTCGAGCACCCCGGCGACCACTGCCTGACCATGCTCGCGATTGCCGAAGACGTGAAGGCGCAGGCCGTTGGTGCCGTTGAGCGCTTCCGGATAAAGGCGCGCCACCGCCGCCGATTCCGCCGCATCGGCGACGCTGACAAAACGGCTGCCGGCATAGTGGGCGGCCAGGGCACGGTAAATATCGTCCTGGTCCGGAGCGCCGGGCAGGTCCCGCAGATGCAGCGGAATTTGCACGATCATGCCCTGGCGATAACGGCCGACACTGGGTACCAATAAGGGGCGCCGGGTGAGACCGCCCCGACGCTCGATCTCCGGCACGTGCTTGTGGGTCAGACCAAGGCCATAGGCGAAGAAGGCGCTGTGGATGGGATCGGGCGAGGCGGCGTCCTCGAAACTGGCGATCATCGCATTGCCACCCCCCGAATAACCCGACACCGCGTTGATGGTCAGGGGCCAGTCAGCGGGTAGCAATCCTGCTGCCACCAGGGGATGGATAATAGCCACCGACGCCAACGCGTAACAGCCCGGATTGGTCACCCGCGACGCCTCGGCAATCAGCCGCGCCTGATCAGCGGAATATTCTGGAAATCCGTAGACCCAGCCGTCGCTGACCCGATGGGCCGTCGAGGCATCGATTACCTTGACCGCCGGATTATCGATCATCGCTACCGCCTGGCGGGCGGCATCATCGGGCAGACACAGGATGACCACGTCGGCCGCATTGAGCATGGCGGCGCGGTGGTCGCGGTCCTTGCGCTCGTGGTCGGCCAGGCGCAACAGTTCGAACTCGCCGCGACCGGTCAGCCGCTCACCAATCTGCAAGCCCGTGGTGCCTGCCTCGCCGTCGATGAATACCCGTGCCGTCATCGCTTCACGCGCCGCCTTTCGAAACGGTGGATTACAAATGTTGCGTCACATCCATTCTATTGTGTAGCACGCGGACGATCAAAATATCCGGCCCATCCGTCGTGTAGAATATGACGTGTGATTGGTGGTTGAAGCAGCGATAGCCTGCCCGGACATCGTCAATATTCCGTCCGACACCGGGGTTCTCGCCAAGAAACTCAAAACAAGCGATCATTGTATTGCGATAGTGCCGCGCCTGCTCGATGCCGTAGCGCTCAATGGTGTAACTCGCGATGAGGCCGATGTCGGTGACGGCTTTATTGGATAGTCGGTATCTAGCCATCGTCTTTCGAATGACGGCTCTCCGCTTCATTCCAGATGTCAGTGACGCTTCGATCGCTCACGCCATTTTGCTCGCCTTCGACCAACAGGGCCCGCAAGCGTTCGAGACCGTCCTGACTGTTCTGGTCTTGACGGATAAGGTCACGAATATACTCGCTGTCGTTGCCATACTTCCCGGTCTCGATCCGGCCCTTAACCCAGTCGTTCATCTGATCGGTAATGGTGATGGTCTTGCGGGTCATGGACACGGTCTTCGCCTCCGCTGATCTATCATGAGTATGATATTATCATACTGACGAACGCTCGGCCAGAGCCAGTTTGGCGTCGAGGGTGCATCCAAACGCCGCCTAAATGCCGCCGACGGCGCGGCGCCTGAACCAGA
>JAYGEF010000381.1:0-6995 GCA_046582535.1 Alphaproteobacteria bacterium | reverse complement strand
TCCTCGACCTGGCGCAGCGACAACGGGTACCGGACATACATCATCACCGTGAGGCGGATAATTTCGGGCGAGCTGTTGAAATATCGGAAGGGATTTTTCATCGTCGGAGACTATGGAATGGCCCGTCCCGGCTCAAGCCGGTTTAGTCTGACAAAGCCGTACAATCACATTCGCCCACATCAGGCTCTGAACATGCGTCCACCGGTGCCCGAGACTCTATTAGAAAGTGGTACATAGAAAGGGGGCTTTACAAGGGGAGCTGCGCCCGCCGATGAAGCAAAGCCGCCTGGTCGTCGGGGTGGATATGGTTAAGCCACCAGTCGGGATTAGCGATACAGGCGCCGGAATCATGACCCAACAACCGTTCGAAGTTTTCGCTCACCCATCGCACGTGAACGGTTTCACCAATCAGTTCCGCAACATAGAGGACAACCGGCCCGTTCTCGACGCGCCGGTCATATCCATCAACCGCAAAAGTCGCTGCGATGTGGTCGGCCATCCCCCACTCTCTTTTGGCTACGCTGGTCCGTCCTGCGATTCTGACGGGCGAGCTCGGGGCCAGATTTCGTCAAGAAATCGGGCCGGCAACCACTATTCCATCTTGGCGATGGCCTTGGTCAATTCAAACAACCGCTTCCGCGCGCCGGGATCGGTGATCTTGTAGTAGGCGCGCACCAGTTCAAGAGTCTCGCGCTTGACCAGGGGGTCGGGCTTAAATTCCGCTTGTTTGTGTTCGCCCAGGCCCGGCAGCGCGTCGGGATCGAGCGGCGGCATATCATCGAAGAAAAATGATACCGGTACGTCAAGAATTTGGCTGAGGTGAAAAAGTCGGCTCGAGCCGATGCGATTCACGCCGCGCTCGTATTTCTGAACCTGCTGAAAGGTCAAACCAAGCGCATCACCGAGCCGTTCCTGGCTCATCCCCAACAAGGTGCGCCGCAAACGGACGCGTCCGCCGACATGAACGTCAACAGGGTTGGGGCCATATTTGGCAACAGTACGTCGAACCATGGATCTTGTTTCTCCAGTTTGGGTGGCGTTTGAATTTGGCAAAAACTAAAGTCAGCACACGACTTCATTCCCCGATCAAAGCCGATCCCTGCTGATTGCCAGCTAAATTACCCGATACAGTGTTGCACGATTTTAGGATTGATGCCCAAGTTATTTGGTATGGTGGGTGGCTTTTACTACGGATTCTGGGGTTTTCGCCATATTGTGAAATTTTCTATGTGTTAGAGGTTGAGGCCTTCACGGCTATTCGCCAAGACGTTGAAATTCCGCTATTTCAATCATTGTCCTTACGCAAAGTATGCTGTTTGGCCGTAACCGCGCCATAGGTCGCAACGCAGTAGGGCACCACGTAATTGAGGATTATTTTAAACAGGCTGGGAATTTCCCCCGCCATGAGAATATCGCCCTGATTAATGGCACTCAGAATTGTACCGACGACCACGCCGGTGACAATCGAACGTGTGAGCGTACCGTTTTCCGTCGCCAATGCGACGAACCCAGGACTGGTTTTGCCGTTTTCCAAGGTTTCCATAATTCCGAGTAAATAGCTTGAGTCGCTGGACATCTGCATGGCACAACGTCGGCACCCCCCAGCAACCGCGTCGATTGCCCTACGATATCGCTGAACCGACCAAAGTTAAAGTGGACGTTTTCACCTTCGTTTGAAACGGTCGTTTCCAAATATACGGGAATCAACGACACGGCTATACTCGCCGCCAGTTCGGGGGAGGATTAGGGGTAAGCCATGGCAAAGGTTCTTCTCGTTGAAGACAATGAAATGAACCGCGATATGTTATCGCGGCGCCTCGCCCGCAAGGGCTACGAGGTAGTGGTTGCGGAAGACGGCCAAGCTGGCGTCCAAATGGCGTCGGGCGAAAGCCCTGATATCATTCTCATGGATATGAGCCTGCCGGTGATTGACGGCTGGGAGGCGACCCGACAGGTCAAGGCCGCGCCGGAAACCAGCGCCATCCCCATCATCGCCCTAACCGCCCACGCCATGGCCAGCGACCGGGAAAAGGCGCTCAACGCGGGCTGTGACGATTACGACACCAAGCCGGTCGAGCGTAGCCGCCTGTTGGAAAAAATCGAAAAACTGCTCGCCGGCTAGGCGTTTTAGGCCTGTCGGGCGCATCACCGGGCCCCTCCCCCTCCCAGGCCATCAGACAGACGTGCCTGGCTTGCGACCGATCAGGTAGTAGGCCTCAACCCGACCCCAGCCCTTGAGTACAATATTGTCCCGGCGCTCGACGTCAAAGCGCTCTTCAATCAGCCGCGCCGTGGTCTCCGAGATCTGCACCCGGCCGGCGACGCCGTACGATTCGAGCCGGCTGGCCACGTTCACCGCGTCGCCCCAGACATCGTAGACGAAGCGGTGGGTACCGATGATGCCGGCGACCACCGGGCCTGAGTGAATGCCGACCCGCATGTCGCAGGAATCGTCGAAGCCCCGGTTGACGCTGGCGAGGACATCGAGCATGCCAAGCGCCATGTCGGCCATGGCCTCGGCGTGATTTTCCCGGGCTTCGGGCACGCCGGACACCACCATGTAGGCGTCGCCCATCATCTTGATCTTCTCGACCCCGAAGGCATTGGCCAGATCGTCGAACCCGGAAAACAGCGTGTTGAGATACTTGAGTAGCTGGTTCGGCTCGGTCCGGCTGGAAAGCTTGGTGAAGCCAACCAGATCGGCGAACAGGATGGTGACGTTGTCGAAGCGGTCGGCGATCATGGTCTCGCCATCGTTCAGGCGGCCGACAATCTGGCTTGGCAGGATGTTGAGAAGCAGGCGCTCGTACTTCTCCTTCTCGGTCTCAAGCCGTTCAAGGTAAAGCCGCTCGCGATCGAGCCACTGCTTCTTTTCCAGTCCGGCGCTGATCCGCGCCTTGAGCAATACCGGATCGAACGGCTTCGGCAAGTAGTCTTCAGCGCCGGCCTCGATGCAGCGCACCACGCTGTCCATCTCATCAAGGGCCGAAATCATGATGACCGGGATACGGTGCAAATTCTCGTCGGCCTTCATGCGCGCCAACACCTCGAAACCGTTCATGTCAGGCATCATGAGGTCGAGCAGGACCAGGTCGAAATCCTCGACGGCGAGCAACGCCAGAGCGCGCTTGCCGCCCTCGGCTTCGGTTACCTGATGACCGTCATTGGTCAAGCGGCGGGCCAGCAGGTCACGGTTGGTGGCGATGTCATCGACGACCAGAATACGCCCGGTCGCGACGGCCCGGGCGGCGGCATCGACCGGCCGGATGCTTTGGACGATTTCGGCGAACATGGCGGCGCCCGCATCACCGCCGAACTCGCCACCGGCATGGCCACTGCCATCCCCCGTCTGGGAAAAATCGACGATACGGTTCAGCTGGGACAACAGATTATTGGTCTCCGTGAGCAACGTCGTGAAGTCGGCCTCAAGCGCCTCTCCCCCCATGTCATCGAGGTCCTCGAGCAACATCTCGCCGTAGCCTTTGATGGCGTTGATCGGCGTGCGCAGATCGTGGCGCAGTTTCTTTTGCGCCTCGGCCGCATCGACGCCCTCGAACATGGCCCTGGCCCGGGTCTCGTCGAGCAACTCGTCGACCATGGCGGCGAGGTCGCGGGCGCCGGTGAGAATACGGTCGAGATCAGGGACCATCTCGTCAAGACCGCCCTTGGTCGCGGCGTCATGGAGAATTTCGCCGTAGCCGACGATGGCCGACACCGGCGCCAACAGCTCTTGGCGCATATTGGCAAGCCGAGCCCGTCGCGCGCGCCGGGCTTCGTCATCGGCGACGACCACCGTGTCCGTCTCGGTACTCATGGCGGCGGCGGAACGATATCGCCGAGGTTGGCGAGGAGTGCCTCGAGCCGATAGTCGCCCTTCTGGATTAGTTGCTTAACCGAGCCGGCAAGCCGCTCGCGGTCTGCCTTGGTCAAAGACTTGGCGGTGACGACAATAACCGGGATGTCTCGCCAGCGATCATCACCGCGGATCGCGGCTATGAACTCGAAGCCGTCCATCTCGGGCATCATGAGATCGAGCAAAATAACGTCGGGGGTCGCCTCGGCCAGGCGCTCGAGGCCGACCAGCCCGTTCTCGGCCCGGCTCGCGGTCCAGGTCTTGGCATCGAGGGTCCGGGTGATGACATCGCGGGTCGCGACATCGTCCTCGACCACCAGAACCCGGCGCCGGGATGCTTCCGGGCAATACTTGGCCAACAGTTTGATAAGCTTGTCGCCATCGACCGGTTTATTGAGGTAGTCCGACGCGCCGAGCGAGAAGCCGATGCTGCGGTCATCGACGATGCTGACCATGATCACCGGAATAGCGGCCAGGTCCGGATCGTCCTTGAGCGCCGACAGCACCGCCCAGCCGTCCATGGTCGGCATCAGAACGTCCAGGGTGATGGCGTCGGGGCGGGTTTCGCGAGCCCGTGCCAGGGCCTGCTCACCGCTCGACACCGCATCCACGTGATAGACGTTGCGGCTCAAATGGCGGGTCAGCAAATCGCGCACCACCGGGTCGTCGTCGACCACCAGGACCCGGCGCTGGCCTTCGATGGCCGTTATGGCCGTGGCGGGCGCCGTGAGGATTTCTTCGGCTTCCGGCTCGTCAACCGCCACGGCGGGCAGCCGCACGGTAAAGGTCTAGCCCTTGCCCGGCTCGCTCACCACGTTGATTTTGCCGTTCATGAGCTGACAGAAATTCCGGGTGATGGCCAGGCCGCGGCCGGTGCCGCCGTAGTTCCGGGTGGTTGAGGCATCCGCCTGGGTGAAGGCGTCAAACACCTTGTCGACCTGTTCCGGCGTCATGCCGATGCCTTCGTCGGCGACATCGAATTGAATCCACTCGCCGGCGGCATTGGTATCGCGTGACGCCACCAGCCGAATAGTGCCGCTTTGGGTGAACTTGCAGGCATTGCTCAGCAGGTTGAACAGAGTCTGGCGAATTTTTGTCATGTCGCTGTGCATGGCGCCGACATCGTCGCCGACAGTGACATCGACGACGTTCTCGTTCTTCTCGGCAAGGGGCGCGATGGTGGCGGCGACATCCGCGATCATGGCATCGACATCGAAGGTCTCGTAGTAGAAATCCATTTTGCCGGCTTCGATCTTCGAAAGATCGAGAATATCGTTGATCCGGGCCACCAGGTGCTTGCCGGCGCCCATGATCTTCTTGAGGTCGGGAATGTAGCCGTCCTGGCCGTCATCCTCGGCGTCCTCCATCAACAACTCGCTATAGCCGATGATGGCGTTAAGCGGGGCCCGCAGCTCGTGGCTCATATTGGCCAGGAAATCGCTCTTGGTGCGATTGGCGACCTCGGCCTCGTCCTTGGCCTTGAGCATCTCGATCTCGGCCTGTTTGCGTTCGGTGATGTCGCGGCTGTAAAGGTTGGCGTAGCCGAGTTCGGGCACCGGCCAAACAGCAGCGAATAGGTTCGCCCTTCAACCTCGAACTCGCCTTCCTGCTTGTCGCCCACCGCAAGGCCCCGGTCGATCATCACGCGGAAGGCCTCGGGAGCGTCGCCACCGACGGCGAATCCCAGACTGGCGACCAGGCCATCGCTGGCCTTGTTGGCGTACATCAGCGTGCCGTTGGCGGCAAAGCGCATGACCGGCGCCGGGTTTTCCTCTGGAATCAGGGCGAGGTCACGGACCTGATCTTCGGCCTGTTTCAACTCAGTGACATCGGCATAGACCGCGACGATGCCACCATCTGAGGTGCGGCGCTCGGTAATCAGCACCCACAAGCCCGAAGCGCGACGCTGGAGCTGGTTGCCGTTCGGGTTAAGGTGACGCGCCACCCGCGCCGCCACCCAGGCGTCCCGGTCACCGTCGTCATCGCCATCCTGAATGAGACCCCGGGAAATGGCGTTACGGACGATTTCCTCGAAGCTCATGCCCAGCTTCACCTGGGACTGCATGCCGGGATACAGCAGATCGCGATAGCGGCTGTTGCACCGCACAAGACGGTCGTCGGCGTCGAACAGGGCGAACCCCAAAGTGATCGATTCAATGGCGTCGTAAAGCAGCCGCTTGGCTTCTTCCGCTCGGGCCGTACGATCCTTAACCCGCGCCTCAAGGGATTCGTTGGCCGCCCGCAAGGCTTGCTCGGCCGCGCGCTCGGCGGTGATGTCGCGGCCGTAGATGTTGAGATAGGGCTCGCCCTTCACCGGCGCCATGTCGAGGGCGAATATGCGCGCGCCACTGACGAACTCCACGCGCCGGCGGCGGCCGCTGCGTGCCGCCGCCATCGCCGCCCGGGTCAAGGGCGCTGTCATGCGGTCGCGTTTGCGGCCAATCAGCAAGCCGGCAATGGCGTGGACCGCGTCGTTGGCATAGAGCACCGCCCCGGCCCGCGACACCCGAAGCACCGGGTTGGGGTTTTCCGCCGGGAACCGCGCCAGGCTTTGATCTTCCCGATCAGCCAGCCAGCGCGTGGTAACGTCGCGCCCGTAGATGTTGATGTAGGTCTCGCCGGGCACCGGCGTAAGGGTGAAGCCATACACCCGGCGGCCAGCCCAAAACTGGTGCTCACGGCGTTTGTCCTTGCGGGCCGCGTTGTTGGCCACCTTGGCCACGGCGGCGGCAAGTCGCCCTTGCCCCCGACCAACCACCAGACCCTTGATAGCCCGCGCCGCGTCATTGGCGTAGAGCACCGTACCCTCGCGGCTGACCCGCAGGATGGGGCTGGGATTCTCGATCGGGAACTTGGCGAAATTGCGCAGCGCGGCAAGTTCGTCAGCAGCGATGCTAACCATCTCACCCGGCCCCTTCCCGCGACGCGCCATCCCCGTAGCGCCCCTGGCCTTGGCTTATTTCATACCTGATAACCGTTTAAAGCGGCCTCACACCGCGCGGAACTATAGCAAATATCCGGCGCAACCACTACCGTGGCCCGACGATTACGGCAAGTCACAACGTCGGGAATTCGAGGTTACCATGGGCGGCAATAAGCTTCAGGAAAGAGTCGCGCTGGTTACCGGCGGCGGCGGCGGCAT
>JAYGEF010000345.1:0-6147 GCA_046582535.1 Alphaproteobacteria bacterium | reverse complement strand
CGCTACTGACTCTGGCCCTGGCGGTGCTGCTGATTCGCGGCGGCGAGCACATCGGGCTGCTTGGCGAGGACGGCCAGCCGGCCAGTGGCGGCGCCGCCCTGGGCCAGATGGTGGTGCGTCTCGACCGCCTCGGCGGTCAGGGCCAGAGCCTGCCTCCCGCCGAAGCCTTGCCGCGCCATGCCCAGGTGGTTCTGATCAGCGATTTCCTGTCGCCTCTCGACCACATCGAGGGATTGATCAAGCACTACGTGGGCAGCGGCGTCAAAGGCCATGTGCTGCAGGTCAACGATCCCGCCGAGGAGGCCTTGCCGTTTTCCGGTCGTACCCGATTCGAGGGCATGGAGGGCGAGGGCGAGATCCTGATCGGTCGCCCCGATTCGCTCCGCGATGACTATGCCGCCCGCTTCGCCGCCCATCGGGCCGAGCTTTCTCAAATGGTCCGTACCGCCGGCTGGAGCTTTTCGGTCCATCACACGGACCAGCCGGCTCAGGCGGCGCTGCTGGCGCTTTACACGGCCATGTCGGCGCAGTTGCGGCGATGAGCAGCCTGGCCTTCGGCGCGCCCTGGGTGCTGGCGGCGCTGGTGCTGTTGCCGGTGATCTGGTGGCTGCTGCGGGTACTCCCGCCGGCGCCCAAGCTGGTGCGCTTCCCGCCGGTACGCCTGCTGTTCGGCCTCTCGGGCAAGGAGGAGACGCCGGCCAAGACGCAGCCCTGGCTGATTGCTCTTCGTCTTGCCCTGGCGGCGCTGCTGATCGTCGGTCTGGCCGAGCCGCTGCTAAACCCGGAGACCGGCCTTGATGGCGACGGGCCGTTGATCCTGGTGGTCGATGATGGCTGGGCCGCCGCCCGGCGCTGGCAGCGGCGCCAGACCGCCATGACCAATATCCTTGAGCGCGCCGCCCGTGATGACCGATCCGTGGTGCTTCTGACCACGGCGCCGTCCGGCTCCCAGGGTGCCGCCGACACCGGCCGCCTGATGCGTGCCGACGAAGTCCTGACTCTGACCCACGCGCTCGAGCCCAAGCCCTGGGCCGTCGATCGTGCCGCCGCTGCCATGGCCCTCGATGGCCTGCGGGTCGAGGGCAATGTCGATGTGGTCTGGCTCAGTGACGGTATCCACAGCCCCTCCGCCACCGTCTTCGCCAAGCGCCTGGCAGGGCTCGGGAACCTCCAGGTCATGCTCGACGACGCCCTCGACCGTGCCCACGTACTATTGCTGCCGGAGCCTGGGCCAGGGGTGCTTAATGTCAAGGTGCTGCGCCCGTCGGCCCGGGCCGAGGAAACCGTGTGGCTGCGGGTCAGCGACGAGGATGGTGCGGTTCTCGCCCGCATGGCCGCCACCTTCAGTGATGGTGAGCAGACCGCCGTTGTCGAACTCGACGTCCCCACCGAGCTGCGCAACCGCATGGCGCGCATGAACATCGAAGGCGAGCGCGGGGCCAACGCGGTGGTGTTGTTCGATGAACGCTGGCGTCGCCGCCCGGTTGGTCTGGTGTCGGTCGCCGGGATCGACGCCGACCAGCCGCTGCTCTCGGAAATTTTCTATCTCGAGCGCGCCCTCGAGCCGATCAGCGAAGTTCGCAAGGGCGAGATTGCGGACTTGTTGGCGCGTCCCCTGGCGGTGTTGGTACTGGCCGATGTGAAGACCGTCGTCGGCAACGATCGGTTGCTGGTCGAGAACTGGATTAACGGCGGCGGCGTCCTGCTGCGTTTCGCCGGGCCGCGCATTGCCGAGGGTGCCGACGATCTGGTGCCGGTGCACCTGCGCCTCGGTGGCCGCACGTTCGGTGGCGCCTTGTCGTGGGAGAAACCGGCCCGCCTCGCGCCGTTCGCCGATCACACGCCCTTCGCCGGGCTCACCATTCCCGACGATGTTCATATCCGCCGCCAGGTGCTGGCCGAGCCGTCGCTCGATCTGGCGGCCAAGACCTGGGCCCGGCTGGTTGACGGCACGCCCCTGGTCACCGCGGAGCGTTGGGGTGAAGGGTGGCTGGTGCTGGTCCACACCACCGCCAGCACGGCGTGGTCGGATCTCGCCATATCGGGCCTGTTCGTGGAGATGCTCTATCGTCTGGTGCAGTTGAGCCAGGGCATCACCGGCGACCTGGAAGACGGCGCGCTGGCGCCGCTGCAAACTCTCGACGGCTTCGGTCGCCTCGGCGCGCCGACGGAAGACAGCCGGCCGGTGGCGGCCCGGGAATTCGGCGATGTTACGCCCGGCCCGCGTCATCCGCCGGGTTACTACGGCGCCCAGGGTGCCCGGCAAGTGCTCAATCTGACTGCCGGGTTTACCACCATCAAGGCCATCGATAATCTGCCGGCAACGGCCACCCGCCGGGACTTCGGCGAGGCCGGCGAGGCCGACCTCAAACCCTGGTTTCTGATTGCCGCCCTGATGCTGGCGTTTGTCGACCTGATTGCCGGGATGGTGCTGCGCGGCCTGGTACCCGGCCGCGCCGTACGCGCCGCCGCCGGGGTTGCGTTAATGGCCATCATGGCGACGCCGGCCCTGGCCCAGGAGGCGACCACTGGCGACGACGACTTCATCCTGGCGGCGACCTTGGAGTCGCGGTTCGGGTATATCATTACCGGTGACAGCGAGATTGATGGCGTTAGCCGCGATGGCCTGTTCGGCCTCGGCATCGTGCTTACGGCGCGGACCTCCATTGAGCCGGCCACGCCCATGGCCATCGATGTGGAACGCGACGAGCTGATTTTCTTCCCGATGATCTACTGGCCGATCGCCGCGTCCCAGGCGGCGTTGTCGCCGGCGGCGGCGGTCAAGGTCAATCACTACCTCAAGACCGGCGGCATCCTCCTGTTCGACACCCGCGACTACAACATCGGCGCGACCAGCCTGTCGGGCGGCCTCAGCCCGGCTGCCCGGCGCCTGCGGACTCTGCTGCGGGGGCTCGACATTCCGCCATTGATTCAGGTGCCCGAGGATCACATCCTGACCAAGGCGTTCTATCTCATGCGTGATTTCCCCGGCCGCTGGACCGGCGGTCAGGTCTGGGTCGAACGCCATGAGGGCGGCGTCAACGACGGCGTCTCGTCGCTGATTATCGGCAGCCACGACTGGGCCGCCGCCTGGGCGTTGGACCAAGGCCGGCGGCCCATGTTCGCCGTGGTGCCGGGCGGCGAGCGCCAGCGCGAAGCGGCATTTCGCTTTGGCATCAATCTCGCCATGTACGCCATGACCGGCAACTACAAGGCCGATCAGGTCCACATGCCGGCGATCTTGGAGCGGTTGGGTCAGTGAGGCCCGGGTCATGACCGAACAGCTCACCACCATCGCCTTCGCGCCGCTAGTTCCCTGGCCGATCACGCTGGTATTGGCCGCCTTGGCGGTGGCCGGGGTCGGCTTCGGCCTGTGGCGGCGGGCCCGTGGTATCTGGTGGCGTGCCCTGGGCATGGGCGCGGCTGTGCTTGCATTGCTCAACCCGGTGCTGGTCGGGGAAAGCCGCGAGCGCCTGGCCGACGTGGCCGTGGTGGTGGTCGATGAATCGTTGAGCCAGCGCATCGGCGAGCGCGCCGATCAAGCCAAGGCGGCAGCGGACGCGGTGGTGGCCGGCCTGGCGGCCTTCGACGGGGTCGAGATCCGCGTTGTCCATGTCGGCGGCGAGGTCCGCGAGGCCGGCGCGGCGGTATCGGGTACTGCCCTGTTCGACACCCTGCGCCAGACCTTGTCCGATGTTCCACGGCGGCGTATTGCCGGGGCTGTGCTGATCACCGACGGCCAGGTTCATGACGTGCCCGAGACCCTGGCGGAACTCGGTTTCGAGGCGCCGGTCCATGCGGTGATCACCGGTGACCCGGGCGAGGCCGACCGCCGTCTGGTGATCGAGCAGGCGCCGCGCTACGGCATTGTCGGCAATACCCTGACGGTCATCATCAAGGTTGAGGATTCATCGGATGCGGACAATCGGGACGACCTGGTCAAACTGACCACGCGGATCAACGACAAGCTGGCTGAATTCAGTTTCGTGCCGATTGGCGGGACTCACGAGATCGAATTCGTTCTCGAACGCACCGGCACGACCCTGATCGAGTTTGAGATCGAAGACGGACCCAGCGAGCTCAGTCTCCTCAACAACCGCGCCGTGGTGACGATCAATGGCGTCCGCGACCGCTTGCGGGTGCTGTTGATTTCCGGCGAGGCCCATACCGGCGAACGGGTCTGGCGCAATCTGCTCAAGTCCGACCCGTCGGTCGATCTTATCCACTTCACGATTCTGCGGCCGCCGGAAAAACAGGACGCCACGCCGATCCGCGAGCTGGCACTGATTTCCTTTCCCATCAAGGCGCTGTTCGAGGAGAAGCTCAACGACTTCGACCTGATCATCTTTGATCGCTACCGGCGCCGCGGCGTCATACCCTTGAGCTATCTCGACAATATCGCGGCCTATGTGGAGGACGGCGGCGCCTTGTTGTCGGCCGCCGGTCCGGCCTTTGCGGGCGAGGCCAGTCTGGCCCGAACCGGGTTGGCCTACGTGTTGCCGGCGGGGCCCACCGGTGAGGTCTTCGAAGGCGGCTTCCGACCGACCTTGACCGATGTCGGTCGGCGCCATCCGGTGACTGCGGCCTTGGCCGGCGCCGGCGCTCCCGGCGAGAGCGCTGACTGGGGCCGTTGGTTCCGCCAGATCAATGTCGACCTGGCGACCGGCAGCGCGGCGGTGCTCATGGCGGGGGTTGAGGAACGCCCGATCCTGGTGCTCGACCGGGTCAAGGAGGGCCGGGTGGCCCAGCTTCTTACCGACCACATGTGGCTGTGGGCGCGCGGCTTCGAGGGCGGCGGTCCCCAGGCCGAACTGCTGCGCCGGGTCGCCCATTGGCTCATGAAGGAGCCGGACCTGGAGGAAGAGGACCTGCGCGCCGTCACCGACGGCAACCGCATCGACATCACCCGGCGCAGCCTCGACGAGGCGGGCGGTCCGGTTATGGTCGCCACCCCCACCGGTGAGCAGCGCGAGGTCGATCTTGAAGACTTCGGTGACGGCCGCACCGGCACGTCGATCACCGTGGTCGATCCCGGGCTCTACCGTCTCAGCGACGGGGTCCATTCGACCATCGCCCTGGTCGGCGACGTCAATCCGCAGGAGTTCGCCGACTTGCGCGCCACCACCGTGCCCCTGGCGCCCCTAGTGCGGGCCAGTGGCGGCGCCTTCGCCTGGTTCGCCGCCGACGGGGTGCCCGATTTGCGCATGGTCGCGCCGGGCCGCGATACCGCCGGGCGCGGCTGGATCGGCCTGCGCGCCAACCAGGACTTCCGGGTCACGGGCATCCGCCAGGCGCCGCTCATGGCCCCGTGGCTGGTGCTCATGATGGCCCTCGGCGGCCTCATGCTGGCGTGGCGCGGCGAGGGGCGCTAAAGCCGCCGATGCTCTACATGGTCATCGAGCATTTCAAGGACGCCGCGGCGGTCTACCGCCGCTTCGCGCAACGCGGCCGCATGCTGCCCCATGGTCTGACCTGCCACGAAAGCTGGGTCGAGGCCGGCCACAGCCGCTGCTTCCAGACCATGAGCTGCGACGACCCGGCCCTGCTCGAGACCTGGGCCGACAACTGGCGCGACCTGGCCGACTTCGAGTTCATCCCCGTCACCACATCCGAGGCCGCCCGCGACCATTTTAAATAGTGTCGGACACTATTTTTATGGATTTTGATAGTCGGGCGAGAGCTCGATGGCTTCGCGGCGGTAGGGGATTTCGTCGCCGGGGGGTTCGCCCAGTTCGCGGGCGAAGCGGTGGCCGCTCCCGACCGCGGCGGCGATGGTGCCGGGCGCCAGGCAGTCGCCGATGCGGACGATGCGGCGGACCCCGTGGTCGGCCCACTCGTTTTGGCGCGCGACCAGGGCGTGGTAGAGGCCGTCGACCGGCTCCATGGTCGTCACCATGACCACCGATGCGGCTTCCAGCTTGCGGGTCTTGCCGGTGTAGACGCAGGCCACCGTGGCGCCGCCGCTATCCAGCTCGACCAGGTTGTGGAGGGTGACGATGCCGACGCCGGCCTTGAGCAGTTGTTTCTGGATGCGGCTCTGCTCTAGGGTGAATTCGGTAAACGACGAGACCACCGGGTCGGGCGTGACGATGTCGACCTCGAGGCCCTGGTTGCGCAACGCCTCGGCGACCACGCCGCCCATGTAGA
>JAYGEF010000447.1:0-3148 GCA_046582535.1 Alphaproteobacteria bacterium | reverse complement strand
GCGTTCTGGATCGCCTCGCCGCTCATGGACCCGGAGATGTTCGTGCTCATGGCTCCCGTCATGGGGCTCGAGTTCACCATCGCCAAGACCCTGACCGCCGTATCAATCGGTCTGGTCGCCGGTTTCGGGACTCATTTTTTGACCGCGCGTGGCGTGTTCGGTGACCCGCTCAAGGCTTTCACCATGGGCAGCGGCGGCTGTGCCGGGCCGAGTCTCGATGACGGCCCCAACGTGAGGTGGCAGTTCTGGCGCGAGGCCGAGCGCCGCGCCCTATTCGGCGCCGAGGCGCGGACATCCGGCTGGTTCCTCACCAAGTGGCTGACTCTCGCGTTTGCCCTGGAAAGCCTGATGGTCGCCTACGTACCGGCTGAGGCCATCGCGCAATATCTTGGCGGCGACAGCCTGTGGGCCATTCCAGCCGCCGTCATCGTCGGCGTGCCCGCCTATCTCAATGGCTACGCCGCGATTCCCACGGTTGGCGCCCTGGTCGATCTCGGCATGCAGCCGGGTGCCGGGCTGGCCTTCATGGTGGCCGGCGGGGTGACCAGCATTCCCGCCGCCATGGCAGTGTTTGCCCTGGTCAAGCGGCCGGTCTTCCTGTGGTATCTCACCCTCGGCCTGTCAGGATCCCTGGTCGCCGGGGTCGCCTATCAAGCGTATGTCTAGCGGTTTTGGCGTCTAGCGCTTGCGCTTAGGCCTCTTTGAGCGCTTCGGTGGTTTTCCGCCGGAGCGCTTTTTCTTTGTCCCGATCTCGGTGCCGCCGGACAGTAGTTCAAACACCAGCCCGCCGGTGGTGGTATTGGCCTCGCGCAGGCGGACTTCGACCACATCACCCAGGCGGATCACCCAGCCCGGCGCAGTCATTGTGTGGACGGCCTCATCGACGGTGGCGTCGCGGTCCAGGCTACGGCGCGGGATGATGCCGTCGGCACCGGTCTCGTCGAGGGTGACGAACAGGCCGAAGCGGCTGACCCCCGATATGCGAGCCGCGAACATGGCGCCGACCCGGCCTTCGAGAAACGCCGTAACATAGCGATCGAGGGCGTCGCGCTCGGCCTTCTGGGCGCGCCGCTCGGTCAGGGAGATTTGCTCGCCCAAGGCGACGAAGTCGGCCTCGGCGCCGTCGGGCAGGCCGTTTTTGCCCAGGTCCAGGGCGCGGACCAGGGCGCGGTGCACCAGCAAATCCGCATAGCGCCGGATCGGCGAGGTGAAGTGGGCGTAGCGCCGCAGGCTGAGTCCGAAATGGCCGACGTTCTCGGGGCTGTACTCGGCCTTGGCCTGGCTGCGCAGGATGGCGGTGTTGACCGCCGGCGCATGGGGCTGGCCGACGACCTGATCGAGCAGGCGATTGAAGTGGATCGGCCGGGGGTGCTGCCCCGCCGCCAGCTTGAGGTCGTAGCCCTTGAGGAAATCGCGCAGGTCGGAAATTTTCTCCGCCGACGGTTCGTCGTGGATGCGGTACATGGCCGCCGTGCGATATTGCTCCAGAGTCTCGGCGGCGGCCACGTTGGCGGTGATCATCAGTTCCTCGATCAGCCGGTGGGCGTCGAGGCGCGGCCGCGGCGCCACCGCCGCCACGTGGCCGTCGTCATCGAGGATCACTTTCCGCTCGGGCAGATCGAGATCAATGGCGCCGCGCGCCTTGCGGCCCCGGTTGAGCGCCTCGAAGACGCCGTAGAGCGGCGCGATAATGCTCTCGACCAGCGGCCCGGTGGTGTCGTCCGGGTAGTCGTCACGGGCGCTTTGAACCTGCTCGTAGGTCAGCCGGGCGGCGGAGCGCATGAGGCCGCGCAGGAAGCGGTGGCGGTGCAGGGCGCCATCGTTGCCGATCCACATATGCACGGCGAGACAGGGACGCGGCTGGTTCGGCACCAGGGAACAGAGATTGTTCGACAGCGCCTCGGGCAGCATGGGTACCACCCGGTCGGGGAAATAGACCGAGTTGCCGCGTTCCCGCGCCGAGCGGTCGAGCGGCCGGTCGGTGACCACATAGTGGGCGACATCGGCGATGGCCACCACCGCGTGCCAGCCGCCTTCATTGTCCGGGTCGGGTTCGGCCCACACGGCATCATCGAAGTCGCGGGCGTCGGCGCCGTCGATGGTGACCAGGGGGATGTCTCGTAAATCCTCGCGGCCGGCCAATTTGGTCACCGGCTTCGCCGCCTCAGCTTCGGCGATAACATCGGCGGCAAAGTTGACCGGGATGCCGTTGGCGTGAATGGCAATCAGGCTGAAGGCGCGCGGGTCGGACATGGTGGCGCCCAGGCGTTCGGTGATGCGCGCCCGCGGCAGTCCCATACGGCGGCCCGACGTGGTCTCGGCCAGCACCAGCTCGCCGGGCTTGGCGCCGCCGGCGTCGTCGACCAGGAACTCCGACTTGGCGCGGCGGTCCGTGGGCACGATACGGCCGTCGCCGCCGACCTGCTGATAAACCCCGAGCACCCGGTCCGGCGGCCGGGCGATACGCTTAATGGTGCGGCCTTCGTACTGGCCAGCGCCAACCCGCTTGAGGCGCGCCAGCACCCGGTCGCCGATGCCCAACGCTGTGCGTGGTCCGCGCTCGGGCAGCATGATGATGCTTGGCGCCTCGCCGTCGCCGCGCCAGTCGACCGGCCGGGCCAGGGGATCGCCGTCTCCGTCGAGGGCGTAGACATCGACCACGACGACTTCCGGCAGATGGCCGGCGACGGTCAGGTGACGCCGGCGGCCGCGTTGCACCAGCCCTTCGTCCGCCATATCCCGCAGCATGACCTTGAGCGCCTTGCGCCGGTCGCCCTTGATGCCGAAAGCGCGCGCCAAATCGCGTTTGCTGGCGGCGCCGGGGTTGTCTTGGATATAGGCGAGAAGGTCTTCGCGGCTGGGCAGCAGTGTCGCGGCGTGGGCCGGTGGTTTTTTCTTAGTCACTGGCGGCCGGGTTGTCGTCCAATTTTCTGGCGTCGGACTTCTTGGCCGCCTTCTTCTTTGGTGCCGCCTTCTTCTTGGCGGCGGGCTTCTTGTTGGCTGCCGCCTTGCGCCGGCCCTTGGGAGCCTTGCCGCGCGCGTCGAGCTGGGCGACCGCCGCCTCCATGGTGATGTTTTCCGGCGTGGTGTCGTTGGGCAAGGACGCGTTGAGGCCGGCGTGGGTGAGGTAGGGGCCGTAGCGCCCGTC
>JAYGEF010000277.1:0-2401 GCA_046582535.1 Alphaproteobacteria bacterium | reverse complement strand
CGGGTCAAATTGCGCGACCAGCAGCGCCTGGAAAAAGGCCCGCTGACTGAATACTCCCAATATGGCGAAGGCATTCCATTTGGTGAGGCGACGCCGCGGGCCGGGAACGATTCCGGCGGTGGACAGCCCGGCCGCATCCTGAAGTGCAAAGGCTGGGAAACCGATCTGAATGCCTACACGTATTTTATTTGTCAGGCCGCGATCTGGGGGAAAATCTGTGATGTCATCGGTGAGCCGGAATGGAAGACCATGGAGGGTTACGCGAAACCACCGGAGCGCCTGGATAAGCTTAACGAGATATTTGGGCGTATCGAAGAATGGACCATGACGAAAACGAAGTTCGAGGTGATGGACCTCTGCAATCCACTCGACATCCCGGTCGGCCCGGTTTTGAGCATGAAGGAAATTTCCGAAGATGAAGGGTTGCGCGCGACAGGAACGGTGGTCGTGGTCGACCATCCCGAACGCGGCCCATACCTGAGCGTCGGTTGTCCGGTCAAAATGTCAGATAGTCCGGTTGAGGTTAAGCGGTCGCCATTGCTGGGCGAGCACACGGTCGAGATACTGTCGGAGTTCCTCGGCTATGAGGGCGATGAATTGGATAAGATTATTGCGTCAGGCGCCGTCGGAGAAGCCCGCTAGCAGGCGACACCCGAGAAGACGTAAATGTTGCGATAGTAGGTCGAACAGGGCTGAGTATTAGAGGGAGAGGTTCTTGAAAATTGTACTTCATGGTCAGCAGGTATTTGGTAAATCCGTGCTTGAAAAGCTCGTAGCGCGCAACGAGGATGTCGTTGCCGTTTGTTGTGCGCCGACCAAAGAAGGCAAGCCCGAAGATCCGCTTGCCGAGTTCGCAAATGAGCAGGGCATCCCGGTCCATCAACCGGCATCCTGGAAGACACCCGAAGCATTGGAACTCATGAAGTCGTTTAATGCCGACGTCTGCATGATGGCTTATGTCTTGATGTTCATACCCAAAGAGGTGCTCGACGCGCCAAAGTACGGCACCTTCCAATACCATCCGTCGCTCTGCCCACTGCATCGCGGGCCAAGTTCGATCAACTGGCCAATTTCCATGGGCTCGACGCGTACCGGTCTGACGATATTCTGGCCGGATGACGGATTGGATGAAGGACCAATCATGCTTCAGAAAACCTGTGAAATTGGGCCCGATGAGACGATCGGTGACGTCTATTTTCACAAATTGTTTCCGATGGGTGTGGACGCGATGATCGAGGGTTTGGACCTGGTCAAAGCCGGTATCATCATCAAA
This sequence comes from Alphaproteobacteria bacterium, assembly GCA_046582535.1. Taxonomy (GTDB): domain Bacteria; phylum Pseudomonadota; class Alphaproteobacteria; order JAAXGF01; family JAAXGF01; genus JAYZAP01. The sequence continues at coordinate 1,128 of JAYGEF010000277.1, read as the reverse complement.
CATGATCAGCGGCTTGAGGACGGCAGTTACGAAAGCTGGTTCAACAAGGGTGTTGCTGAAATCGATTGGTCTAAACCAATTGCGGAAGTTTACAACCTGATCCGCGCTGCAAATCCGGCTCCGGGTGCCTGGACGACATTCGAAGGTGGCTCGTTGCAAGTGTACGATAGCCAAAGACAGGATGGTTATGGCGACCCCGGAACGGTGGTGGCCGTGTCGGACGACGGTGTGACGGTCCAGGGCGCTGGGGGGCGCATTCTTATGAAACGTGTTCGCCCCGAAGGTGGCGGCAAGCAGCCGGCGGCGGAGTGGGCGGCCGGAGTCGGCCTCGCGACCGGAGTCACATTGGGGAACTAGTTCCGACGTTGCCGATTTGTAAAATGCGTCTTTCCGCCGACGCCGGTTTTATGGTGGTTATCCGCGGCGAGATTATGACCATGTCTGGACTTCCGCGAGTACCATCGGCGGAACCGATCCGGATCAACGAAAAAGGCCTCATCGACGGCCTGTTCTAGGGAATAGTCACGGTGATAAGCAAGATACTGGTTCCTGTTCGCGGCGACGACAAAGGCGAGAATATTCTTGCCCACGCCATGGTGCTGGCTGCGCGCTATGGGGCTCATGTTCAAGTGCCCATTGCCGCCCGCGCCCGGAAGATCTGACACCGTTTGGGGTGCCTCTCACGGCGTTCCTGCGCGAGCAATTCGCGGAACGAGCCGTAGAAGTGGCCGACACCGTTGCCGAAGGATTGAAGGAATCGTTCCTTCGATATTCGGCCGAACACGGCCTGAAAGTGGTCGAAAAGGAAGACGGCGCAGGACCATCGATCTCGTGGGTCGAAAAGGAAGGCAAGCAAGTTGATGTGATCAAACTTTACGGGCGTCTTTCCGACTTGATCATCGTTGCAAAACTCGACCGGGACAAAAACCTGGGTACGAATACGTTGAAGGCATCCTTGTTCAATACCGGGCGACCGGTGTTGATGTGCCCTGACAAAGAGACCGCGCCCACGACTTTGGGGGAACATGTGGCGATCGCCTGGAATGGTTCCGTGGAATCCGTTCGCTCGGTTTCATTGAACATGGACATTCTATTTAACGCATCGGCTGTGACGATCCTGACCGCCGA
>JAYGEF010000174.1:0-2158 GCA_046582535.1 Alphaproteobacteria bacterium | reverse complement strand
AGCATGAATTGTCCGCCGCCCATGAGCCAGGTATGGCTGAGCCGAATCTGGTGGCGGTCAAACGAGAAGAATTCGGCACCGCCCCGGCCTTTCGCGCTCTTGTCGTAATACTGATAATCGCCAGCCAGAATGTGGGTCGGCGCCACTTGCCACGTCGCCCCGACCGTGCCGCTGGCTTCGCGGCCGTCGCGCTCGTTCGAACTCGCATTCTCCTCGATGGCGCTGAATGTCTGGGTTGTCAGGCGCAAGTCCGCGAACCCCGCAATGCCAGAACCAAACGATTGTTCGAAGCGCAGATTGCCGCCGACTTCCTGGAAGAATGTCTCTTTCGACAGCCTGATATGGGAGTAGGACAAGGACGGGATGACATCGATGCCTTCAAAGGCCGAACGATAGACACCACCAGCGCGCGCCGTGAACGACTGCAGATCCTGGGTGTCCTGTTTGTCTTGCTCATCGTGATAATAGGTCAGTGAGCCAAACACCTCGTGCTTGGCTTGATATCCCAGATCGTAATCGACGCGAATTCCGCCGACACCGATGAAGCCAAGATCGTCGGATTTGTTGCTCACCGCGAATGGTACGCCGCCAAACAGCCGAGTGGTGCTGGTTGGTGTGTAATTGCGGTTCGTGTCGTACTAGAGACCGAGCGACAATGACGCGGTAAAGCGGGTCAGGCGACGCGCCAGGGCGATTCGATCAAGGTAGCGATCGACTTCGGCGCGCACGTCGGCGGGAATGTCCAGCGCGGCTACGGTTCTGAGTTCCTTCTCGGCTTCGTCCAAGTTCTCGAGGCGGTACAGAATTACCGCGTAGAATAATCGAACTTGAGCAAGATTCGGGTCGATCAGCAGAATGCGTTCGAGAGTAGTGGCCGCGCCCCGCACATTACCCTCATTAACCTGGGCCCGGGCGAAACGCAGGTTGAGTTGAATGTCGTCCGGGTTGCGCAGAACATCGGCGTAGGTGACCGGCGGGCCGCTGTCGAGTTCCAGAATATCCAGCGCCTGGCCGGCAGCCTGGCCGGCCTGCTCGGCGGAAGTGGTCTGCTGGCTGACTTCCTCGGTGTCGCCGGTTTGCGCCCATAGTGCCGGCGCACAGAGCAACGCCCCTACAGTAGCCGCCGCGATAAGTCGTTTGGTCCGCACGATCTCGTCTCCCCCCGAAAACCATGGCCGCAACACCATGGAAAACCCGTTAAGAGCCGTTAACCGTAATCTTTTACCATAATTCGTTGCGATCGTCTCCCCAGCCGTGCAGCGATCAGGGGCGGACGATAAGACAATCGATGTCCCGCGCCTTGAGCATGGCGCACAGGGTTTTGGCCGTGGTTTCGTCGGCCATGGGACCCAACCGCAGGCGGTAGAACACACCGAGTTCCGCGCCCAGGTCGGCGCGTTCGACCCGGGCGGTGTAGGTGCTCAGCAAATCGCCATGTTTCTTGACCATGCGGCGCCATGCCGTATCGGCGTCGTCGATCTTGCGGAACGAGGCAATTTGCACCAGATAGGCGCCCGTCGCCGCGGCCGGTTCGGGCTCAGGCGCGGCTTCAGGAGTCGGTTCGGGCTCGGGCGGCGGCGGTTCGGGAGGCGGCGGAACGACCACGGCTTGCACCGTTGCCGGCGCATCGGGAAGCTCCGCCGGCGGCAATTCCGGGACTGACGATGGTTCGGCCGTTTCGGGTACAGGAGCCAGCGGTTGCACGTCCACGACAGGTTCCGGCGTCGGCTCTGGTTGCGGCAGCGGCTCCTCGGGCGGCGGCAACAGACGCTCGACGGTCTCTTCCGCGCCGGCGCCGTCGAGGGCCTCGTAGACCAGCTTGTCCTGATTGGGGATGACCAGACCGCCGGGGTCCTCGGGGCGTTGCTTGGTCGGGCCCTCATCGGCCTCGATCAACGGCAACCGGGCTGGAGTCCCGCCACCCGACAACACCATTCGATCATAAAGGTGCCAGACCAACACCAGAACGGCGGCCACGGCCAAGGTGATTCCGACCATGCGGCCGACAGATGACCGGGTCTGCGGCGCCTCATACGGGCCTTCCTCGGTCGGATCCACCTAGTGGTCCGCTTCAGACATATGGTAGCAATACGATCTCGGTTCCCGTTTCCCCGGTAGGAAGGCGCGCGCCGGCGATGCTGGAGCATCGTCAAGCGTG
>JAYGEF010000152.1:0-4671 GCA_046582535.1 Alphaproteobacteria bacterium | reverse complement strand
CGTGTGCTCTTCCGATCTGAAACCGGCGCCGGCCAATGGGGCTCGGCGCTGGCCTTCGCCGGTGCGCTGTTCGACCTGGAAATCGAGGTTTGCATGGTCAAGGTGAGCTTCGAGCAGAAGCCCTACCGCCGGGCGTTCATGGAAAGCTTCGGCGCGCGCTGCGTTGCCAGCCCGAGCGAGGAAACCGAGTCCGGCAGAGCAATCCTGGCGGAAACCCCCGACAGCCCGGGCAGCCTGGGCATCGCCATCAGCGAGGCGGTGGAGTGCGCGGTGGCGCGCGACGATACCAAATATGCGCTGGGCAGCGTTCTCAACCATGTGCTTCTGCACCAGACGGTGATCGGCATCGAGGCCATCGCGCAGATGGAGTTGGCGGACGATTATCCCGACGTGGTGGTGGGCTGCACCGGCGGCGGTAGCAATTTCGCCGGTATCGCCTTCCCGTTCCTGGGCGAGAAGCTGCGCGGCGGCCGCGCCGTTCGGCTGGTGGCGGTGGAGCCGGCGGCGTGCCCATCGTTGACAAAGGGAAAATACGCCTATGATTTCGGCGACACCGCCCACCTGACGCCGCTGGTCAAGATGCACACGCTGGGTTCCACGTTCGTGCCGCCCGGCTTCCATGCCGGCGGGCTGCGCTATCACGGCATGGCGCCGCTGATCAGCCACGTGGCGGAGCTCGGCCTGATCGAGGCGCGGGCCTATCACCAGCTTCCCTGTTTCGAGGCCGGCATCCAGTTCGCCCGCGCCGAAGGTATCCTGCCGGCGCCCGAGGCCAACCACGCCGTCCGGGCCGCCATCGACGAAGCGCTGCTGTGCAAGGAAGAAGGCACCAGCCGCACCATCCTGTTCAATCTGTGCGGCCACGGCCATTTCGACATGCAGGCCTATACCGACTATTTTGCCGGCGATCTGACCGACCAGCAATACGACGAGAGCGAACTCGCGATGGCGCTATCGGGCCTCCCCTCGGTCGCCGCCGAGTAGTCCGGGAACGCGAATCGGCGGGGCAACGCGTTCGGCAGCGCCGCCCCCGCCCTTGATTTATAGCCACCGGGCTAGCGTTCACGATTGGTGTTTGCTATATCACCCGCCTGTCCTGTTCCCCGGTAGCTCAGTTGGTAGAGCGGGTGGCTGTTAACCACCATGTCGTTGGTTCGAGTCCGACCCGGGGAGCCACTTTTTCTGCGGGTTACGGGCGATATTCAATAATTGGCGTTTCGTTCGAGTGACCGATGAGTGACCCGGCGAACCGATTTCGGGCCCCAATTTGAGGGCGACGGACGGGTCCGCTTCGCCTCCAATGTCATCTACGCTGAACGATCACGCCTCTCGTCCGCTGGGGCGAGCATCGTTGTGTCGCGGCGGTGTCGTGAGATGTCAGATGATGAACGGCCAAGGTGGTCAAGCCGCGGGGGTACCTAAGCCCTGCATACCCGAAATGGCCATCTTCGAGCCCAGCGTCATTTAGCTCGATCAGCTCATCGGAAGTCGGCGGGCGCACATCGACTGGCGGTGTGGGCATGGGCGGCAAGTGCAAGATCGAACCCAGCCGCTTTTCGCCGTACCAGGTCGCCAATGCGGCGACTCGACGCCCGGAGCTGAGGGTGGAGCAGACGACCCCGGGCCAAGTGGTCCGGTATACCTCCAGCTATTACCATTATCGGCGCCGCCGCGTGACAGCCGCTGATAGCCAAGAGCAGACATGGGCATCCTTTATAGCAACGATGCCCTGCACAACTGTCTCGCGTTTCTTATAGCGCGACCAGGAACCATATTTTAGGATGGTACCGGCGAGCGGGCCAGGGGATGATTTCGAGTTCTCGAAACCGCTCGTGGGCGTAGTCATTTTGTGAAGGGTGTTCGATTTGGAGCTTGGGCTCGCCGGCCGGTCGGTGCTGATCACCGGCAGTTCGAAAGGCATCGGACTCGCATGCGCCCACGGCTTCGCCGCCGAAGGGTGCGACGTGCATCTGGTGTCGCGGACCGCGGCTGACCTGGAACAGGCCCGCACAGACATCGCGGGGCGATATCAAGTTCAAGTCGCAACTACCGCGCTGGATCTGAGCGAGAGCGCCAACGTGGATCGGCTCGTCGAGACCGTCCCAGACGTCGACATCCTCGTCAACAATGCAGGCGCCATTCCCGCCGGCGACATCGATGACGTCGATGAGTCGCGTTGGCGGGAGGCTTGGAACCTTAAGATCTACGGCTATATCAACATGACCCGTGCCTTCCTGGCCCGCATGAAAGCGCGCGGCAGCGGCGTGATCATCAACGACATCGGTACTGGTGGCGAGAAGCTTGACTACAACTACATCGCGGGCGCTGCCGGCAACGCGTCCATGATGGCTTTCACCCGCGCGATCGGCAGCCGATCCATCTACTCCGGGGTACGCGTGGTCGGCGTCATTCCGGGACCGGTGGAAACCGATCGCATCCAGACGATGATGCGCCAGAAGGCGATCAACGAGTTCGGGGACGAAAGCCGGGCACGGGAGTACTACGCCAACTGGCCGATGGAACGGTTCGCCAAGCCGGAGGAAGTCGCCGATCTGATCGTCTTTTTGGCCTCGGATCGCGCGAGTTATATCTCCGGCACCGTGGTCACCATTGACGGCGGCATGGTCAACAATAACTCGATCCTCTGATTGGAGGACCAGCAAAAAGAGCACGGCCCTCCCGTGTGGCCAGAGTAAGAGACCGTGGTCTACTAATGACCATAAAATCTGTAGGGTATTCCGGCACCGTAAATCAGGTCAGTGGACTTGTCTTACCTACTTCGCTCGCCGTTCCCTTAAGTTTCGGATCACTTTCCACACTGAAACGCGGGTCTGCTTTTTCTCCGACCCTTCGCAGATCCGAGTTCGGCCGAGCGCATGATCCCCCATCTGCGCTCGGCCATTTCTTGCGCGTGGTCGTTAGGGGCCGCCGCATTCCGGTTCATCACGCGGCCGGCAGGAGTATACCATGCTTGATCTCGGAGATCGCACGTCGATATATCAGCCGGTGCAAGGGGAGCGCAAATTTCCCCGGGAGCTGCAGACAAACGACCCGGCAGAGGTGCGAGAACACCGCAAGAGGCATTTGGTCGGCGCCTGCCGGGCCTTCGCCAATTGGCGGCTGGACTATGGTTTTGCCGGCCATCTCACTATCCGCGATCCCGAACATCCAGACCTCTATTGGACCAACCCGATGGCGGTGCATTTTGGACAGGTCAAACTGTCGAACCTAATTCTGGTCAACCATGACGGCGAAGTCGTCGAAGGTGACCATGCGGTCAACCAGGCAGGCTTCGTCCTGCATGCCGCGGTGCATGCCGCCAATCCGGATATTCTGGCGATGTGCCATGCGCATACGGTCTACGGCGGCGCCTACGCGTCGCTAGGCCGGCCGCTTCCGCCCATAACGCAGGATGCCTGCGCGTTTTTCGAGGACCACGTGGTGCTCCACGAAGAAGCGGGCCAAGTCGCGGTAGAACGCGAGGCGGGCCTAAACATCGCTCACGCCTTCAAGGGCGTCAGAGCGGCGATCCACCAAAACCATGGCCTGTTCACCGTAAGCCGCCATAGCATCGACGCCGCCGCCTTTTATTTCATGGCGCTGGAACGCTGCTGCCAGCAGCAACTGATGATCGACGCCACTGGGCGCGAGCCGATCGAGATCCCGGCCGAGCAGGCCCGCTACAGCCGCGAGAATGTTGGCAGCGAATATACCGGGTGGCTCTGCTTCCAGACGGTTTACGACGACCTGGTGCGGCGCAGTCCAGACATGTTTGACTGATCCAACCGTCGGCCCCGCAGGAGACAGCGCCGGGATCGGCGGCAGAGTGAGAGGAAACCACGTTGAAACTTTATGATTTCGCGCTCGCGCCCAACGCGCAGCGGGTCCGCGTCTTCCTGGCCGAGAAAGGGCAGGAAATTCCGAGCGAACAGTTGAACGTGCGGGACGACGATCAATTCGCCGAACCCTTCACCTCGATGAACCCTTTCCACTGCGTGCCCTTTCTGGAATTGGACGATGGCACGGTGATAGCGGAATCGATGTCGATCTGCCGGTATCTGGAGGAATTGCACCCCGATCCGTCGCTGTTCGGACGGACGGCCGAGGAGCGCGCTGTGATCGACATGTGGCTGCGTCGTTTCGAACTGGATGGCTTCATCCCGATGCTGCACGCGGTGCGCAACCACGTGCCAATGTTTGCCGGCCGGGTCGTTCCCGGCACGCGCACTGACCTGCCGCAGCTGCCGGCAATGGTGAGCCGCGGCAAGGAAATGATGGAAATCTTCCTCGGCCGCATCGAGCCGCACATGTCCAATAACGAATTCGTCGCCGGACCAAGATTTACCGTCGCCGATATCACCGGTTTCTTTACTTTGCGTCTGACCGGCGCGTTGGAGATGGACATAGCCGCTTCCTATCCGGCCGTCGCCGTCTGGTTCGCCAAGGTGTCGGCCCGTCCGGCATTTCAGCTTTAGCGAGGAGAACATGAGCAAACCGGTCTGCCTGATCACAGGCGTCGGGCACGAGCAGGGCACCGGCGGCCAGATTGCCAAACGTTTCACCGAGGGTGGCTATCAAGTTGCCATGTTGGCCCGCAATGCGGAGAACCTCGACGCCTTGGCCGGCCAGTACGAGGATGCCAACGCCTACCCGTGCGACGTCAGCAATCTC
>JAYGEF010000432.1:0-9116 GCA_046582535.1 Alphaproteobacteria bacterium | reverse complement strand
CTACGCCAATTGAATCCATAGCGGTAAATAAAAGACGTGATAGATACCCAGTATTACTGTAGAAATACCCTATGGAGTCTATGATTCTTGTTTAGCGGTACTTTGGGTGATTTAGAAAGGGTTTAGGGGAATGCGGAGCGTCTGGGCAATTCTTGCCTGTTTTGGTCTTGCCGGCTGTGTCATGCCACCGATGGTGTCCTATGCCTCGTTGGCCATGGACGGCATCAGCTATGCCACCACCGGTAAGAGCGTCAGCGATCACGCCCTCTCGGCGGCGACCAATCAGGACTGTGCCGTATGGCGCGCCGTCAGCGAGCAGGAGATCGACGCGGTCTGCCAGGATCCCGCCGAGGACAGCGACGCCGAGGTTGCAGCCGACGATGCCGCCAATGACAGCTGGTTCTTTGCCGGCCTGTTTTCCGGTAACGACGAAGCGCCGGCGGCGGACCCCGAACCAATGGCAACCCTGGTCGCCGCGGCGCCGGCGGATGAGGATGTCGACAGCCTCACGAACTCGACTGATTTCGACGTGATCGATTTTGATCCGACAAAGGCTCCCGTGGCGGATGCGGTTCTGCCGGCGACGACACCCAACAACAAGGCCATCTATCTGGTTCTCGGCAGTTTCAAATCCGTGGCCCGCGCTGAAAGCCTGGCGTCCCGGGTGCCCGGCATCACCACCGCCATCGCCCCGGCCCTGATTGGTGAAGATCGCTATTTCAGGGTCGTCGCAGGGCCCTACGAACTGGACGAGACCGCCGCCGCCGAGCAGCATCTCGCCGCCGCCGGGATCAACAATGTGTGGGCGGCCCGGCTATGCACCAACGATCTCCTGGCGCCGCCCTGCGAGTCGACGTCGCCGTAAGACATCAGGGGCGCGGCACGAAACAATCGGCGCCCTGTTGTTTGAGACGCCGGCACAGGCTCTCGGCGTCCGCCTTACGTTCGAACTCGCCGGCAACCAGACGATAAACATCGCCCGTGCCGTCAGCCAGTTCAGTGCGATAGTACGCCGGCTGCAGGGCACCCAATAAATCAGGATATTTCTCCTGCACCACCAACCAGGCTGCCTCGGCGCCTTCCCGGTGACGATGGGCGGCCAGTTGAACACTGAACACGACGCTGTTGCTTGTCGGCACCACCGGTTCCACGGGCGTCTCGGCGACTACGGACGCCCCAACAACCACGGATTCCGGCTCGACCGAGACGTCTGGAACCGGCTCGGGCTCCGCCACGGCCGCCACCTTGGGTACGGGTTCAGGCGCGGTGGTCTGGTCGGCCACCATGGCTTCAAGATGGAATTTCGCCCGCGCATCGCCCTGGGCCACAGCCTGTTCGAACCACGCCCGGGCAATATCGAGATTTCTGTCGATGCCAAGGCCAAAGCGATACAGCCCGGCAAGACCGATCTGAGCGTCCACGTCGCCCTGGTCGGCAGCCATGCGATACCACTTGGCCGCCACCGCGTAATTTTGCGCGGCGCCGCTGCCGGTCTCATAGCTGAGCGCCAGATTGTACTGGGCCGCGGCCATGCCCTGAGTGGCGGCCTTGAGATACCAGGCCACGGCGCGGCGCGGGTTCTGGTTTACCCCATGGCCCCGGCGATAGAGGTTTCCGAGATTAAACTGAGCGTCGGCCAGACCCCGTTTGGCGGCCTCGCGATACCACAGGGCGGCCTGGGTAAAGTCGCGCACCACACCGCCGCCGCCCTCTTCATAAATCACCCCCATGCCAAATTGAGCCCGGGCGTTGCCTTCCTCGGCCAGGGCGCGCCACTCGGCGAGAGCGGTCATATAGTCGCCAGCCTGAAACGCCGTCGCCCCGGCTGTGTAGTCGGCGCGCGCCGGCGTGGCCAGAGCCCAAACCACGGCAACCAAGAGAACCACCATGCGCATTCGGCTCATAAGCTTTAGTACTCCACCGGCAGGGGATCGAGGCTGCGCCATAAATACCAGGTCGCGACCGAGCGCCAGGGCCGCCAGGGATCGGCAATTTCATCCATCTCGGCGGCCACCACGTTGCCCTGGCCGCGATAATGCAGACCCATGGCCCGCTGCAGCCCGACGTCGCCGACCGGCAGTACGTCCGGTCGCATGAGGGTGAACATGAGAAACATATCGGCGGTCCATCGGCCGATGCCCTTGATGGTGGTCAGGGCGACAATAACGCCGTCGTCATCGAGATCGCGCCAGCGTCCGGGATCCGCCGAGCCGTCGAGGAAACGGCCGGCCAGTTCCATAAGATACTCCACCTTGCGCCGGGACAGGCCGCAGTCCAGCAACTGATCCGGGCCGGTGGCGTCGATGGTCTGTTGGGTCACCGATCCGACCAAGGTCTCGAGGCGACCCCATACCGCCGATGCCGCCGTCACCGATATCTGCTGACCGACGATGGAGCGCGCCAGGGTGCCGAAGGGATCGTCGCGGCTTTCCAGCTGTTCAGCCGGGTAGTCACCGATAATCCGCTGCAACACCGGATCTGCGGCGCTGAGATGCGCTACCGCCTGAGGCCAGTAATCGGGGGTCATAGCCACCGCAATCGCCACCATTGTAATTTTATGCCGTTGCACGTCCCACCGGGGACGTCGCATCATATTGCGTTCGTCGCTCCACGAAAATCAACCCGCGCCACGAGGCCACCGTGAGACCACTGACCGCCGCCGTTATGATTGTTGCCGCCGTGACCTGGATTCCGTTCGGCCAGCCGGCGTGGGCCGGCTTTGCCGACGGCTGGCGGGCCTATCAGACCGGTGACTTCGAGGCCGCCCTCGATGCCTGGCTACCGTTGGCCAAGCGCGGTGATCTGGACGCCATGTACGATGTCGCGGTGCTGTACGAGACCGGCCGCACCCGCACCGGCGCCGCGGGCGAGCCCGACATGAAACGCGCCATGGCGTGGTACAACCGCGCCGCCGGACGCCGGCTGACCACCGCGCAATATCGCCTGGCCTGGCTCTACGAAATGGGGTTTGGCGTTGACCCCGACCCGGAACGATCCCTGCAGTGGTACCGCCAAGCCGCCGAGCGCGGCCACGCCGAGGCGCAATTCAATTTGGGCGTGGCCTATGAGCGCGGCGCCGCCGTCGTCCCCGATGTGGGCCAAGCGGCGCGCTGGTACCGCAAAGCCGCGGAACAGAACCTGCCGGCGGCCCAGTTCAATTTGGGGCGGCTCTATTACCACGGCGCCGGGGTGCCCAAGGATATGAGCCTCGCCGCCCAGTGGTATAGCCGCGCCGCCGGGTTCGGCTATGCCCCGGCCCAGACCAATCTCGGCTACATGTTTGAGAACGGTATTCATCTGCCCCGGGACGCCCCGGCGGCGGCAGCGCTATACCGCCGCGCCGCCGACCAGGGTTTCGCGACGGCCCAGACCAATCTGGGGATCATGCTCAGGTTCGGCCTCGGCATCCCCCGCGACTACGCCGAAGCAACCCGGTGGTATCTGGCGGCTGCCCATCAGGGCGATATCGACGCCCAGACCAATCTCGCCCTGATGTACGCCAACGGCCTCAGCGTCGAGCGCGACCTGGTCGAGGCCTATGCCTGGTTGACCCTGGCTTCAACCGGCACCGGCCAGGCCAGCGAGGCCGCCAGCGAATACCGCGAGCGCCTGGTCGAACGGTTCGGCAACAACGACGTCGCCGCCGGCGAGGCTCGCATGATTGTCCTGCGCGGCGATCTGGAAGACACCGGGGTCGTCGAGCACCGGGTCGAGCCGCGCGAGACAGCCGGCTTCGGACGCCTCGACCTCACCGTGCAACGGCGGCTAGCGGCCCTCGGCTACTATCGCGGCATGGTCGACGGCATCACCGGGCCGGAAACCCGCGCCGCCGTCCAGGCCTTCCAATACAAAATGGGCAAGGCCCAGGACGCTCTTGTAACGGCGGCCCTGCTTGCCCTGCTTGATGATACCCTGCGCAAACAGCGCGCCGCCGAACAACCTGCAACGGAGACCGGTCAATGAAGTACGCCAGGCAATGAAGTATGATCGTATCGCCATAACCGGGGGAAGCGGCAGACTGGGCCGCTTCGTGGTCGAGGAATGCGCGCGCCACAGCGCGGTCACCGTACTCGACCTTAAACCCAATGATTCCGGCCACCCCTTTGTTGAACTGGATGTGCTTGATCTGGCAGCGGTCACCCGTGCCCTCGAAGGCCACGACGCGGTAATTCATCTGGCCGCCATCGATGACGCCATCGACGCGCCGCAAAAGAGCTATTTTGAGACCAATGTGGAGGGCACGTTCAACGTACTCCAGGCGTCCTTTGATCTGGGTATCAAGCGGGTCGCCATTGCCTCAAGCACCTCGGCCATCGGCTTGGGCCATGAAAAGCCCGCCTACGAGCCGCGCTACTACCCCATCGACGAGGCCCATCCGCTCAATCCTCACGACGCTTACAGCCTGAGCAAACAAGTCTGCGAAGTGGTGGCGCGGAGCTTTGCGTTACGCGGCGTCACCCGTATTGCCTGCCTGCGGCCGACCCTGATTGTTCGCCATGAAGTGGTCGCCGAGGTCGACAACATGGCCAAACTCGGCGCCGGCGACCCGGCCGGCGATCCGAGTTTCGATTTGTCGAAAGTCGCGGAGCCGTTCAGCGAGGTGCTGCCCATGCAGCGCTCCTACGTCATGCCCGAGGATGTGGCGCGATACTTCCGCCTGGCCATCGAGGCCGACGATCCACCGCCCCTCGACATCTTCATTGTGGCGGCCGGCGACACCATCGGCCAGGTCAATAGCCTGGCCCATATGGAGCGTGAACTGGGCCATCTCGCCGAGGTCCGCAAACCCGATCTCTACGCCAACGACCCCACGGCCAGCCTGCTCGACAGCAGCCACGCCCGCGACGTCCTCGGCTGGCAGACCGCGGGCACCTGGGCCGACGTGGTGGCGAAGTACGGCGCCTTATTGGATTAGGGTCTTACGTCTCACCGCGATTGCGCATTCTGTACCAGGCCATGCGCGCCTTCACCCCGAGGGCGACGATGAATTTCGGCGGCAGGTCACTGGGACCGGCGAGCGCCTTGGCATCTGTCAGCAATTCGGATTCGCCGCCCAGGACGTGTTCGGCCAACAGCGCGCCCGAAATGGTGCCCCGTGCCAGACCGACACCGTTGTAGCCGACCGAGGAAAACACGCCGGGTTCGATGCGACCGAACGCCGACGCATAGTTCCGGGTCATACAAATCACGCCGCCCCAGGTATGTTCCATGTCGAGGCCCGACAGCATGGGAAAGCGCTTGGCCAGAGAGACCCGGTGGTGTTCGCGCAAGTCGGCTTTCAGGCTGTCGCTGATGTGAAAATTGGATGAGTGCCCCATCAAACTGCGCAGCGATATGCGGTTCGACGCCGTGCGGCGAATGGTCGGGCCGGTGGGCGTTCCAGGCGTAATGCCCCACTCCGGCATGCCGCTCATGGCCACCTGTTCGGCGTCGTTGAGCGGGCGCGACATACTGGCGTACATCAGCAGGGGTATCAGCTTGCCCTTGAGGAAACCGATGTCATTGGCGAAGACGCCAGTGGTCAGCAGCACGCCCTTGGCGCTGATCGAGCCCTCAGCGCATTCGACAGTCGCGGTCGCCCCGCCGGCGATGCGCCGCACCGGCGAATCCTCATAGACTTCCACATTGGCCGGCAGGGTTTCCCCGAGGCCCCGGCACAGGGCGGCCGGGTTGACCAGCACGGTTCGCGGCACACCGATGGCGGCATGATAGAATGGCGTGCCCAGCATGGCCTCCAGGGCATCGCTGTCGAGCCATTCATAGTCGTCGCCGACCGCGTCGAGGGACTGGGCAACAGCGCTCAACTTGGTCATCCGCTCGGGGCTTCGGACCGCCGTGACATGGCCCTGGGACGACCACTCGCAGTCGATATTGTGATGGCTGACCAGGGTTTCCAGTTGGCCCCGGCCGGCGCGAAACAGACGCATCATCCGGCTGTTGTATTCAACGTCGAACTGCGGCGTGTAGGAGGGCGAATCAATGATGAAACCGGAATTGCGGCCCGACGAGCCGTAACCCACCCGATAGATCTCCAGCAGGATAATCCGCGCCTCGGGCTGCAACTCGCCGAGCCGGCGGGCAGCGGCGAGCCCGGTTACACCGGCGCCGACCACCACCCAATCGGCGGTATGCTGGCCCTTCAACCGCCGCGCCAGGCCGGGCTCCGGCAGGATGGCATACCAGCCGGGGGACTGAGTGAAGTCGGTCTTTGATTGCTCGTGGTCGGCCATGTATCTGCTATCCGGTAGAGCGTCAGGTCAAAATTATCGGGTTGCCCTTGGTGATGACGACGCTGTGTTCGTATTGCGCCGCAAGGCTGCCGTCGGCGGTTTTCAGAGTCCAGCCGGCATCGGCTTCGACGATCGCCCCGCTGCCCTTGGTGGGGAATGGTTCAATGGCGATGACCAATCCCTCATGCAAACGCTGGCGGTCGGCGCTGGAATAGATGTTGGCCACCGTCGGCGCCTCGTGGATAAAACGGCCGACGCCATGGCCGGCCAGGCCGTCGATGATGTTGTAGCCACCGCGCCGGGCTTCGCCTTCGACCGCTTTGGCGATGGCGTTGATGGGCCCGCCCGGCCTTGGCCGCGAAAACCGCCTTGCGCAGGGCGGCGCGGGTGTGAGCGCAAAGATCGGCGACTGCCTCGCTCGGCGGACCAACGGGGAAACTGCCGCCGGTGTCGACCCAGTAGCCATCGCGCTCGGCCGAGACGTCGATGTTGACCAGGTCGCCGTCCCGCAGCACCCGGTCGCCGGGTATGCCGTGGGCCGCCTCGTCGTTGACGCTGATGCAGGTGTGGCCGGGGAAGTCGTAGGCCAGGCGCGGTGCCGACCGGGCGCCCTCGGCTTCGAGCATGGCGCCGCCGATGGCGTCGAGCTTGGCGGTGGTCATGCCAGGGCAAAGCTGGCGCGCCATTTCGGCCAGGGTCTCGCGAATGATGCGCCCGACCGCCGCCAGAGCGCTACGGTCGTCGTCGGATTCAATGGTCATCGCTTGCGCACCAGGGTCAGGCCGTCGGCCAGGGGCAACAAGCTCATGGTGACCCGCGGATCGTCGCGCAGTTTTTCGTTGAAGGCGCGGATCGCCACGGTGTCTTCGCCATTGTCGTCCGGATCGGCCACGGCGCCGCCCCACAGGACATTGTCCACCGCGATCAGCCCGCCAGGGCGTATCAGCTTGAGCAGCCGCTCATAATAGTCGGCGTACTCGGTCTTGACGGCGTCAACGAAGGCGAAGTCGTAGGTCTCGTCGGCGCCCTCGGCGAGCAGCGCGTCGAGCGTATCGAGCCCCGGCGCCAGGCGCAGGTCGATCTTATGGGCAATCCCGGCCTCGGCCCAGTAGCGCCGCGCCACGGCGGTGAATTCCTCGCTCACGTCACAGGCGGTGATGTGGCCGTCGTCGGGCAGGGCCAGGGCCACGACAAGACTGGAATAGCCGGTAAAGACGCCAAGTTCGAGGCACTGTCGGGCGCCGATCAACTCGACGATCAAGCCCATGAACTGACCCTGCTCCGGCGCAATCTGCATCATCGATAGGGGCATGGCGGCGGTTTCCTCGCGCAACCGGCGGAGGATTTCCGGCTCGCGCAGGGACGCCTCCAGGAGATAATCGTAGAGCCGGTCGTCGAGATCGAGGCTTCGTTTGGGCATGGCTTGGTGTCCTCGCTTATGGCGCGCAATATACCATCCCTTGTTATCAGGGGCCGGGCAGCGGGGAAAGCGCGAAACGCGGCTTGAGGGACACGGTTCGGACGGTTACCCTAGGCGCCGATTCGACGGCAGCGCGTGATCAGCCGGTCAGGGAAAGTGCGGGGCGTTATGACATCATCGGTCCACCATAACCGTAACGAGCGGTCCATTGTCGCATTGGTCGTCGGCTTGCTGGCCGTTGCATTGCCATGGCATCCGGCCTGGTCCCAGAGCGCCGTGCCGGCCGATACCAGCGCTGCTATCGATGACGCCATCAGGGTCAGCGAGATCGCCGCCAACAATGCCGCGTTCAGCGCCAGCATCGCCGACGCCGGCCTGACCAGCGATATCGCCGGCCGCACCCAGCTACGGGTCGCCCAGTCGAGCATCGCCGAGGCGGTGGTCGCCGGCATTGCGGCCCATCCCCAATCCGTATCGGCCATCGTGGCGGCGGCGGTGAGCCGCGCGCCGGCCCACCGCGACGCCATCGTCCATCGGGCGATCCTGGCGTTCCCTGCGTTCACGGCGCAAATTGCCGCCGCCGCCGGGGTGGCACCGCCGGCCCCGACCTATATGGCCGTGCCTGATCTGACACCGGCGCCGAGTTACGCCTGGGAGACGCAAGCAGTCTACGGGGCATCGCCGATGGTGGTGGCCGGCAGTGCGACCTGGATTGAACCGGGGACCACGGCGCCCCGCCGCTCGTCCTCACCCCTGGTCGAGATGCTGCGTCTCGACGAGGCGCGAATCGGTATCGCCGACCACGACGTCGGGGTCTTCGGCACCGACAAGGAGTCCGGCCCAACCATCGCCCTAAGCATGCGCTTCAAGCCCTTGCGCGGCGACATGTGGGATATTCTGTTGAACCCGCGGCCCTTCATCGGCGCCAACATCAACACCACCAGCGACACCAGCGCAATCAACGCCGGGGTCAACTGGGATTGGTATTTCCTGCCCCGGACCTTCGCCTCATTCTCTTTCGGCGGCACCTTGCACGATGGCGAGGATGCGACCACCAAGCTCGACCGCAAGGAATTGGGTTCCCACGCCCTGTTCTATCTGGCAGTCGAACTGGGCTACCGCATTAATCCCCATAACTCCCTGTCGCTGCGCCTCGATCACATGTCCAACGCCAAACTGGTCGACAATAACGAGGGCCTGGATACGCTTGGGATCATGTACGGCTATCATTTTTAAGCCGTTGCGGGCGGTCCGGCCCGACCTATAATGCGAAAATTATGGTTAATGATTTGACGATCTGATTGCGGCACCAGGGGGCGAGCGGCCGGGTATTGGCGGTTTTCGAGGCGTTGTTGGACCCCGTTCAAAAATGTCTATCCAAGGAGAGGTACCATGACGGGGAGTACTGTTTCGGAGCAACTTGAAAGTTTCGCCGCCGGCGTCGAGCGCCGCAATCCGGGGGAGCA
>JAYGEF010000120.1:0-1904 GCA_046582535.1 Alphaproteobacteria bacterium | reverse complement strand
TCCACGCTGTCTTCCAGGGGCGGCGTATCGAATACCAGGGAGCCGCCATCGTCACCGCGCTGGTCGACCGGCATGTCGGGCCCGGCGCCGTAGGGGTCCCACTCCCCCGATGCGATGCCCAGGGTCAGGGGCGAACTCAGGGTTAGGGTCGACTCGGGCCCCGGTGCGTCATCCAACCCGCCATCGTTGAGGCAATAAGTCCGGGGTTCGATGTTCGGGCTGGGCCAGACGTCCTCGGCAACCCAACGGCCCTGGCGTTCCTCATAGGATGCCCTGGGCGGCTCGCTGGCCTGCATCCAGGCGCGCAACATGGGTTGCTCCATGACGCCGTTATCGAC
The DNA here is from genome assembly GCA_046582535.1 of Alphaproteobacteria bacterium. Classification (GTDB taxonomy): domain Bacteria; phylum Pseudomonadota; class Alphaproteobacteria; order JAAXGF01; family JAAXGF01; genus JAYZAP01. Next base: position 1,566 of record JAYGEF010000120.1, on the reverse strand, counting down.
GCCCTTGAGCCAGTGGTCCCACCACCTCAGGCATTCCTGGAGGAAGCCGATGGCCGGACCGGGCTTTCCCACATTGGGGTAGTTATGACCCCAGGGCCCGATCAAGCCCTGACGCGGCCCCGGCAGGTTCTCGAGCAGACGGGGAACCGCGTTGCAGTAACCATCGGGCCAGCCGCTGACCGCGAGCACGGCGCATTCGATATCCCCATAGTTTTCGCAAACCGAGCCCTGCTTCCAGTAATCGTCGCGGGTCTGGTGGGTGATCCAATCCACAAGCTGCAGCGGACTCGACTCGAGCCGCTGACGCCAGACGTCGCGCCAGCCGTCACCCACAAGCGCCGGGTCCGGCGGCGCCGAGGGCTGGGCGAACAGCGTCGCGCCGTAGACCATGGTGTCGTTAAGCAGACAACCGCCCATGTAGTGCATATCGTCCGCGTAGCGGTCGTCGGAGGCGCAGATCGAGACGATGGCCTGGAGCGCCGGCGGCCGCCGCGCCGCCACCTGAAGCGCGCTGAAGCCGCCCCATGACAGCCCGATCATGCCGACCGTGCCACTGCACCACGGCCGGGCGGCAATCCAGGCGATGGCGGCGGCGCCATCATCCTGTTCCTGGGCCAGGTACTCGTCGCGCCAGATGCCGTCGGAGTCGCCCGACCCTCGCAGGTCCAGTCGTATGGCGGCATAGCCATGGGCGGCGAAATAGGGATGGTGGATCAGGTCCTGGGAGGCGTGGCGGTCGCGCTTGCGGTAGGGAATGTATTCAAGGATCGCCGGCACCGGATTGCGCTCGGCGTCCTCCGGCAGCCAGACCCTGGCCGCCAGCCGCGTGCCGTCGGGCATGGGGATCCATAAATTTTCAATTTCGCGGATGGCGGCGGGCGCGTTTTGCGGATATGTCACGGCCGCGATGGTGCCGGATCGCCCATCCTGTCGCAAGCGTCCCCGAAGCTATCAGACAATTTTGACTCCACAGCACGCGGGGCCGGCGCTAGGTTCGCACCGTGCCCGATCAACCCAACATTCCGCGCCACGGTGGCGCGCCACGGTCGATGATGTTGGCGGCCGCCATGATGGCGGCTGTTTTCGTGGCGTTGTCGCCCGTCGCCGTGGTCTGGGCCGGTGACATCACCGGCTACCGGTCCGCCGTCTTCGGCATGTCGAAAGCCGAAACCAGGGCCGCCATCGCGGCCGACTTCGGCGTCGCCGCCAATGATATTCGCCGGGCGACCCACGATCTGCAGAAAACCACCATCCTCGCCATTGCCGTCAAGGGTTTGGTTCCGGGCAGTGGTCGTGCCGAAATCTCCTATGTGTTTTGGATACCGGGACCAAACCCTGTTTCAGGTCACCGTCCTGTGGCGCGCCAGGGATGATTCCGCCGCCGCCATGAGCCGCTTGCTTCTGGCGGCCCAGAGCATGATCAACCGCTTCGCTCTGCTCGACTTCCCCGATGGCCACGTGGCGCCGGGATCGGTCATGGGGGACGGCGTCAAAATGCTGTTTCGAAGCCGCGATAATCATGGTAAATTAGCCTTAATCGGGCTTTATAGCCCGAGCGCGAGCGAT
>JAYGEF010000015.1:0-1549 GCA_046582535.1 Alphaproteobacteria bacterium | reverse complement strand
GCGTCTCCTCTAAAATAAAAAGGTCGGAATGTTTACAACGAACCCCCGTCAGGCGTCCATAAAAGATGCGCCCGCCTTTCGGCTGTAGACTTTACAGCGTCGAGAAAATAAACCTTCGACTGCACGTTCCGAATTCTTGTGAGCAGTATGTCGAGATCTATTAAGCCGGCGTCCACGATGCTCTACCCACTGGGCCGCGACGGAGCCATTCCGCGACGCTTGAGCATTTCGTTGATGGCTACCGCAAGGCCGGCTGAGCCCAACCGACAATGACCAGATCTGATAACATCAACTGGCACCGGCGGGTGTGGCGGCTGGCCGGGCCGATCATGCTATCGAACATCACGGTGCCGCTGCTCGGCATCGTCGATACCGCCGTGGTCGGCCATCTTGAGCACGCCTACTACCTGGGCGCGGTGGCGGTCGGCGCTCTAATCTTTGATTTTTTGTTCTGGGGGTTCGGCTTTCTGCGCATGGCCACCACCGGCTTCACCGCTCAGGCCCATGGCGCCGGCGATCACGCCGAAATGGCGGCCATGCTGTGGCGCGGCCTGATCGCCGCGGCGATCATCGGCGCCGCCCTGCTGGTTTTGCAGACCCCGCTGATCAGCGCCGCCATGGCGCTGATGAATGCCAGCTATGCGGTCAGCGAGCACACCCGGGGCTACTACGGCATCCGCATCTGGAGCGCCCCGGCGGCGCTGGCGAACTATGTCATTCTGGGATGGTACCTGGGGCTGCAAAATGCCCGTGCCGGGCTCATCATCCAGGTCGCCATCAACGCCATCAACATCGTCCTCGACCTGGTCTTCGTGGTCGGCCTGACCATGGCCGTCGAGGGCGTCGCCCTGGCCACGGTAATCGCCGAGTATGCCGGTCTCATCATCGGCGCGGCCATGGTGTGGCGGACGTTAAGCCGTCTCGGCGGCCGGACCGGCTGGTCGCGCATCCTCGACCCGGCGCGGTTCCGCCACATGGTTGCCATCAATCGCGACATCTTTCTGCGAACCCTGTGTCTGATCGCAGCCTTTGCCTATCTCACCGCCTAGGGCGCCCGCATGGGCGACGTCATCCTGGCGGCCAATGCGGTGCTGTTCAATATGGTGACGTTCATGGCCTACGCCCTCGAAGGCTTTGCCGGCGCCTCCCAGGCCATGGTCGGGCGCGCCGTGGCCGCAGGATCAAAGGCCGACTACCGAGGCGCGGTGCATTATTCGTCCCTGTGGGCCCTGGCCTTCGCCGCCGCCTTCACGGTGGCCTACGCGGTGGCCGGCAGCAGCATCGTCGATATCCTGACCACCATGACCGAGGTTCGCGCCGTGGCTTATGCGGCGCTACCCTGGATGATTGCCGCACCTCTGGTCTCGGTCTGGGGCTACCAGTTCGACGGCATCTTCATCGGCGCCACCCGATCGGTCGAAATGCGCGACGCCATGATCGTCTCGCTGCTGATTTACCTGATCGCCACCGAGGCCTTCCGCCCGCTGCTCGGCAACCACGGCATCTGGCTCGGCTTCACGGTGTTCATGATCGCCCGGGGCGTGACCCT
>JAYGEF010000005.1:0-3274 GCA_046582535.1 Alphaproteobacteria bacterium | reverse complement strand
ATCCGCTGCCCGACCTGGCGTTTGGGGTATTGCACGACGATGCGGCGCTGGGCCCGCTCGATGAAAACGATGAAGGTCACCACGGCGACGACCATGACGATGACAAACAGAATAAAGAACGTCGACAGCGCGCCGGTGCGCCCCAGTTCCAGGGTGCCGGCCATGGCGCTTGGCAGCTGCGCGACAATCCCCGAGAAGATGATCAGCGAAATTCCGTTTCCGACGCCGCGGGCGGTAATCTGCTCGCCCAGCCACATGAGAAAGACCGTGCCGCCGGTCAGGGTGACCACCGTGGAGAAGCGGAAGAACAGGCCCGGGTTGATCACCGCGCCGCCGCCCTGGGCCGACATACCTTCGAGCCCGACGGCGATGCCGTAGGCCTGAAGTGCCGCCAGCACCACCGTGCCGTAGCGGGTGTACTGATTGATCTTCTTGCGCCCGGCCTCGCCTTCCTTCTTCATTTGCTCAAGCTGGGGCGAAACCGTGGAGAGCAACTGCATGATGATCGATGCCGAGATGTACGGCATGATGTTGAGGGCGAAGATTGTCATGCGCGCCAAAGCGCCACCCGCCAGCATGTTGAACATGCCGAGGATGCCGCCTGAATTCTGACTGAAAACGCTCTCCAGCGCCGACGGGTCAACCCCGGGAATGGGGATGTAGGTGCCGAGACGATAGATAACCAGAGCAATGAGCGTGAACCACAGCCGTTTCTTCAGCTCGGTGGCCTTACCCAGGGCCCCGAAGTTCAGATTCGCGGCGAGTTGTTCGGCGGCTGACGCCATCCGGCGCTACTCCTGTTCCACTGACTTGGCCTTGGCCTTGGCGTCAGCCCGGACCTTGGCCCGACCTTTGGTCTCGGGCTTGGGCTTGACCGGCGCCAGATTGACCGTACCGCCCGCCTTCTCAACCGCGGCGACAGCCGCTTTCGAGGCGCCGTCCACGTCGATCGCAAGCTTGGCCTTGATCTCGCCGCGGGCCAGCAGACGCAGGCCGTTGGCATTGTCGCGCACCAGTCCGACGCCAACCAGGGCGGCGCGATCAATGGTCTTCTTACCATTGAGCTTGCCGGCATCCATGGCGGCTTGAATCTGGTCGAGGTTTACCACCTCGAAGTGCTTGCGGAACGGGTTATGGAATCCGCGCTTGGGCAGACGGCGAAAGAGCGGCATCTGGCCACCCTCGAAACCGCCCAAGGCGACGCCGCTGCGGGATTTCTGACCGTTGTCGCCGCGACCGGCGGTGGTGCCTTTACCCGAGCCGATACCCCGGCCAACCCGGGTGCGAGCCTTGCTCGAACCGGGAATATCAGAGAGTTCATTAAGCTTCATCGTTACAGCTTCCTTGTGACGCACCCGCCAAGGGGTACGTTGGCGCGCGAGACTATTCAGCCAGCGTCCTCGACCCGCACCAGGTGAGAAATCTTGTTGATCATGCCGCGAACCGAAGGCGTGTCTTCAAGTTCACGGGTTCGATGCATCTTGTTCAGGCCCAAACCGATAAGGGTCTGGCGCTGGACATTCTGTCGCCCGATCGGGCTGTGCACCTGGGTGACGCGAAGGGTCTTGGTCACCATGACGCTACTCCTTCGCCTCGGTCTGGGACCCGCCGGACTGGCGGCGGCTGATGATTTCGCTCACCTTCTTGCCACGCTTGGAAGCGATGGCGCGGGGTGAACACAGCTTGGTCAGGGCGTCGAAGGTGGCGCGAACCATGTTGTAGGGGTTCGAACTGCCGATCGATTTGGTCACCACGTCCTGGACACCCACGGTCTCGAACACGGCGCGCATGGGACCACCGGCAATGACGCCGGTGCCTGGCGGCGCCGCACGGAGAACCACGCGACCCGCCCCGAAACGTCCGGTGACGTCGTGATGCAACGTCCGGCCTTCGCGCAACGGCACGCGGATCAGCGTGCGCTTCGCCTTTTCGGTAGCCTTGCGGATGGCCTCCGGCACTTCACGGGCCTTGCCCATGCCGAACCCGACCCGACCTTTGGTATCGCCGACCACGACAAGTGCCGCGAAACCGAAACGCCGGCCACCCTTGACCACCTTGGCGACACGGTTGATGCCGACCAGCTTGTCAACAAGCTCGCCTTCGTCCGCCATGCGTCCTTCGTAATGTGCCATCAAATCCGCCTTTTGGAACGCTGTGTTCTAGAACGAGAGACCGCCCTCGCGGGCGGCATCGGCCAGGGCCTTGACCCGGCCATGAAAAAGATAACCGCCGCGATCAAAAATCACTTCGGTGACGCCCGCCGCAACCGCGCGCTCGGCGACTAGCGTGCCGATGCGCGCCGCCGCGTCCTTGTCGGACCCGCCTTTGAGTTCGTCACGCATGGTCTTCTCGATGCTTGACGCCGACGCCAGGGTAACACCGCGACCATCATCGATGATCTGGGCGTAAATATGCTGGTTCGAACGGAACACCGTGAGACGCGGACGGCCACCGGCCGCCTTGCTCAAGCTGCTGCGCACCCGCTGCTGGCGCTTCATAAAGAGATCTCTTGTCGACTTCATGTCTCAATCCACCCTACTTCTTCTTGCCTTCCTTACGCCGCACCCACTCGTTCGCGTAACGCACGCCCTTGCCCTTGTAGGGTTCGGGTTTGCGGAAGCCGCGAATCTCCGCCGCGACCTGACCGACCTTCTGACGATCAATACCGGAAACGGCGATGTGGGTTGGACGCTCGCAAGCAATGGTGATGCCCTCCGGCATCGGATATTTGATATCGTGGCTGTAGCCGAGTTGCAGGTTCAGGTCCTTGCCTTCAACGGCGGCGCGATAACCCACGCCGACAATTTCCAACTCGACCTTGAAGCCTTCGGACACACCGACGACCATGTTGCTGATGACGCTTCGCGACGTTCCCCACATGGAGCGCGCGCGCTTACCGTTGTTACGCGGCTTGATGGTCACCTTGCCGTCAGCCGATGCCACATCGATATCGTCTGTAAAAGTGTAGGCAAGCTCGCCGAGCTTTCCTTTGATTTTGATTGCCTGGCCGGCGATATCGACGACGACACCATCGGGAACAGCAACGGGGTGTTTACCGACGCGGGACATTGTTCAACTCCTGAAATCGCCGTCTCTAGAATACGCGACAGAGGACTTCGCCGCCGACGTTGGCGTCGCGAGCCTCGTTATCTGACATGACGCCACGGGGCGTCGATAGGATCGAGATACCCAGACCATTGTAGATGGTCGCCAGGTCCTTGATGCCCGAGTAAACGCGGCGTCCAGGTTTGGATACCCGGCTGATCTCGCGGAT
>JAYGEF010000499.1:0-3246 GCA_046582535.1 Alphaproteobacteria bacterium | reverse complement strand
GGTTGGGCGACCCAATAGCGCTCGCCGGTTTCCGCCCGGCGGACTTCGATAATCGCGTCGTTTTGCGGATGGTAGGCGGTGCGCCAGTAGAACCCGTTGCCGCCGAGGTACATGAGCCGGCCGCCGTCATCGAGGTAGGTGGTCATGGCCTGCCACATAGGCGTCGACCAGTACTCGGGATGGGCGCCGGTGACGACGACCTCATAGGGCGACAGGACCGACAGGCCCTCGCGGTGAATGTCGTCATCGGTAATGACATCATAGTCGAAGTCCTTGGCCTCCATCCAGTCGGTCAAATGGGTATCCGCGTTGTACGACCAGTTGGGCGTTTTCGGCGCCACGTTGAACAGGGGACGCAGGCGCGAGGTGTACATGCACGGACTGCCGTCGGCGTGATGGTCATAAATCGAAGGCCCTATTTCCGGGTGCTCGAACAGGTAGACCTGGGCCGGGCCGAACTCGGTCAGGGCTCCGGCCTGTTTTTCCGCCGACGCATTGGCCATGTCGAACTGATAATTGCCGTAGGCTAGATAGGTCGCCGTCGAGGCCAGCACCGCGATGGGTTTGGCCGGCGTACCCTTTGCCCGGCGAATGTAGAACGGCACAAAGGCTTCATCGTCGGCGACGGAAAACCGAGCGGCGTAGAATCCGGACTGCAAACCGGCAGGAACTTCGAGGATAACGTCCGGTTGCCACTTGGCGTCGATCATGTCGTCGTCATGGAAATGGATGGCGCCGTATTGCTCCGGCGCCGACTTCCAGTCCTGGACCTCGGCCGTCCAGTTATAGCCTTTCACGGCGCGGGCCGGCTGATTGACGATGGTGCCGTGAAGCCGGTTTTCCGACAGATCAACGATGCGGTCCGACATGATCTCGCGGCTGAAATCCCAGGCGCCGACAATGGCGCCTTGCAATCGAAGCGATGGTGAGCGTTCGACGATCATCGCCATGTCGGCGCGATCAAGGGCGCGGTTTGCCAGGCGCGGTGTATCGATGCGGCCGTTGAAGGCGTGAGTGATGGGCACGTCGCCGTCGCTCAATGTCGCCCCCATGGTCAAAGGCGCCGCGGTGTCAAACGACGTCCGGTGAGCGGACGTTCCTTGCCACGGTGGTGGCGCTGACCGTGCCTTCAGGGATTCCTGATAGATCCGGATCGAGCCACTTTTCGCGTCGTAACTGGCGGCCAAAAAGGCCCACTCCTTGAGTGTCAGCGCTTTGTCCGTGGCGTGACGTTCAACGTCGTCGCCATGACGGAGTTCAAGCACCGGCGCCCCGGCCTTGTCGAGCATCAGGGCGAAGCCGGTTTGACCGTCCGGTGAGAGCTTGGCGATGATGGCCTGAGAGCCCGGTCCGGGCATGGTGGGATAGACGCAGGCCTGGACCGTGAAGCTTGTCAGGGATTCAAAAATCGTCGCATGGGGCACATGGACGTAGGAGCCGGGGTTGAAAGCCTGTTTGCGACCCGGGTATTCGCGCGCGGCGGGGGTATCGACCGGCTCGTCCTTGTAGCCCGGTGAGCCCGGACTTTCGTCACCGCAGCGAATACCCATGAAGTTGGCCTGGAAGGTGGTGGCGTCTTCACAACTGACCATGAACTGGATGGTGTCGCCGGGCGATACGCTGATCACGTCGGAATAGGCGGAAATCTTTATCATGATGGGGCCTGCCCTTCGTCGATGGCGTTGCCAGTCATCGTTTCCCAGCGCCGTTTGAAGACTGCCCATTCGGCGTCTTCCAGGGAGTCGAAGACCTCGCCTGCGATAAATTCAATGGCTTTGCCGCGGCGGTCAGGCAGCAGCGCCAGGCTCCATTCCGTATGGGACTTGTTGCGGGCCACAACGTGCTTGCCGGCTATAGGTTCCCACCGCATGCGGTCCACGAGCCGTTGTAATGTGGGCTCATGGGGTCCCCAGGGGTTGGCCTTGAAGGCCCAGGCAAGGTTCAAGTCGAGGGATACATCTGTGCTCATTTTCTACTCATTTGCTGAGGTCCGTGGTCAAAAATCATGCCGGACACATGGAAAAGATGACCTAGTTTCAGGACCTTGCCAAGGGTCGAGTTTCCGATTCTGCTTTGCGAGCCGAAGTCTCAAAATTCGAAGCCGGCTGTGGCCGTGGTACTGGTCAATTTACCCACGATTGCTATAATTGGATGATTCATTCCCGGAGGAATCGCAAAATTCCCTACGAAATTATCGATGAGGGTATCGGGCTGCTATTTCGGTTTCGTGGCGATATTGCGACCAAGGAGATTATGGCTGCCAATACGGAAGGATGGGAGCATCCCAATTGGCAAAAACATCAATATCAGATTTGGGACTACTCGGGCGTCGGCGTCATGATTATGGATGAGCCTGATTCCCTGGCGTTCGCGAAGATGGACAGTGTCGCGTTCCAAAATACATTGCCCATGAAAATCGGCTTTATCGCAGTCAGCAAACAGATCATCGATCTCTGCGAAACCTATGTTGCGACCCTTGACGCCGAGAAGTCGGAAGCCCGGGTATTCAGTGATGAGGCAACCGCCCGCCAATGGCTGGAAGAGTGACTCCGTATTGTTTGAAGCCGCTCTAGCACCACGACGGCCGTGATTGTGTTGCATCGCGGGCCATGATGTATGTCTTTCTCATCGCCGGTTTCGCGCTGCTGGTTGTCGGCGGCGGCATGTTGGTGCGCGGCGCGGCGGCCCTTGCGCGCCGCCTCAATATTTAGGCGGTGCTGGTCGGCATGTTCATCGTCGGCTTCGGCACCTCGGCGCCGGAGCTGATGATCTGTATCGACGCCGCCATGGCCGACAAGACCGCGTTGGCGCTGGGCAATGTGGTTGGCAGCAATATCGCCAATGTCTTGCTGGTACTGGGCGTCTGCGCTCTGATCGCGCCGCTCCATGTGGCGCCGCGCACGGTCTACCGCGATGGTCTCGTCATGCGGCTCGGCACGTTCGGCTTCACCGGCCTGGCTCTGACCGGCGCCATTGGTCCGATCGAGGGTGCGGTGTTGCTCGGCCTTATGCTGCTCTATTCCGGCTACGCCGCCTGGGCCGAGCGCTACGGCGACGACCCGGCGGCCCCTATGCATGCCCATGAAGCCGAGGTTATGGAAGACGGCCCGAAAAGCCTCGGCGCCAGCCTGGCCGGCGTATTGATCGGCGCCGAGCTGGTGGTCGACGGCGCCATCGACATCGCCCGCGCCTTCGCCGTGCCCGAGGTGGTCATCGGCCTGACCGTGGTGGCGCTCGGCACCTCGC